>USFK01000020.1 GCA_900553935.1 uncultured Collinsella sp. | reverse complement strand
AATATATATTGGCATAGAACGGTCTACATTATATACAGTAGTAACATGTAATTGCACGCGAGCGCTGCGATGGAGCAGGACGAGCTGTGGTTCGACGTGGCACACCGGCAGGAGGGCGTCTGCCTGCTTGCGAACTCGAAAGAGCAGGTGTTCGCCGAGAAGCTCAAGTCCCTGCTGCGCCACGGCATCCGAACGGCCCCGGAAACTCGTTTCATGGAGCGTTTCATGGAAAATCCCCCCAATCTAGCAACGGTTCAGAGTCTACTAGATTGGGGGGGACGCGAGCCAAGTCGACAAGGGCAGTTAACCGGCGGCTATTCATGCCTCGATTTAGAACCGCTCGAGAATCTCCGCGGCGTTCTCTCGCAGATAGATATCTAGGTCCGGCACGGCAAACTGCACGTAGCCCCTCTGCGGAGCTTGAATAACCTCTCTTTGAAGCAGCTTAGCCCTAATAGAGCTGACCTCATTGGTCTTTTTACCCATGCGTTTAGCAATCTCAGATGATTTGGACTGCTGCTTATCCTCGCACATGGCCAAAAGGTATTTGATATCGTTGAGTCCAAGTCCAGAAATCGCGGGCTCGTGAACAACATCGTGAAAACGAGCCTCTGCCAGCGCAATGCCTTCGGTGACGTCGCCCTCGCTCACAATGGCACTTTTGGCACGATGCAAGTTGGCGCGTTGCCAAATGGAGTAACCGACCAGTTGCACCAGATAGGCATAGCCCTTAGTGGCCTTAGCGGCTCTCGACAGAAGATCGTCCTCTATGGTCAAACCAGTCGCGACAAAGCTATCGCCCATAGAGAGCGCTACCTCCACCTGGTTGATAGGCGCCAGATCTTCGGAGAGGGCACGACGCAAGAACGTAAGCGCCTTGCCGTTAATAAGATCCATAACGCCGGCGGGTAAGCCGGCAAAGGCAAGTGCGATATCTACTTATATCGAATAATATCGAGCTGTATAAGCTTGTATAAACTTATCGCGGAAGTATCGAGCTTTCGTAATATGACTTAGTTAGTAGTCCACCATTGCTTTCTTCCAAGCTCATAGCGAAAGAAAGTTCAGGACTTCCTAAACCCATTGCCTTAGACCGAGAAATACTCACTCTCGGCAGATAGGTTTGGCCCCAACCACGGATCGCCATCGAGGAAGAACTCCGGCCAGCGCTGCATGAACAGTGCCTGCTCTCGCTTCCAGCGGCGCAGCTTTTCCTCGTTGGCCTCTTCCCTGCCGCGCGAAGTGAACTCGTAGTGGTACAGCTCGGCATAAGGCGTAAAGATGGTGCGGTAGCCCGCCTCCCATGCGCGCAGGCAAAAATCTGCATCGTTAAAGCCAACGGCGAGCTCCTCGTCGTAACCTTCAACCTGCTCAAACACCTCGCGTCGGACCATCTGGCAGGCGCCCGTTACGGCACTAAAGTTGCCCGGACGCACAGCGCGGGCAAGATAGCCCTCACGCTTTGCCGAGAAGTCCTGGTTAGCATGGGCAAGCGCACCACGCACGCCAACCAAAATGCCGGCATGCTGCACCAGATGATCGGCAAAATAGAGTTTGGCACCCACCACGCCCGCATCGGGACGCTGCAGATAACCCATCATCTCTTCGATAAAGTCCGGGCTTATGACCTCGGTATCGTTGTTGAGCAGCAGTAGATAGTCGCCCTTAGCATGCTCAACGCCAAAGTTGATGATCTGGGAGTAATTGAACTCACCCGGCCAGTACACAACGCGCGCAGTGCCCTTACCGCCAGACGTAGCGGTCACGCGCTCCGGCAGGATTTCGTAATACGCAAACGTCTCCGGGGCTTCGCTGTTGTTCTCCACCAAGACGATCTCATAGTTGGCATACGTGGCCTTCTGGGCAATCGACATCACACAGGCATCGAGCGTCTCAACGTGGTCCTTGGTGGGAATCACAATGCTCACCAGCGGCGCAGGCTCCGGCAGCGCATAGCGCATGCGATAGACAAACGGCGTCTCGGTCTCCTCGACCGTTCCGCAAATGCCCAGCTCGTTAAAGTGACGCTGCAGCGCAAGGCGCCCGGCTTCAATGGCATACGGCTTGCTATCGGCAGAGCCATCGGCGGTCGACCCCGGATGAACGCGCCAGTGATACAGCACGTGCGCAACATGCTCAAACCGCGCGCCCGCCGCAAGGCAGCGAAGCGTCAGGTCGTAGTCCTGGGCGCCCGCAACGTCTTCTGGGGACATGCCAATACGATCGATAAGCGCCTTCTCCACCATCAGGAAATGCGTCACGCAGTTATGGCTATAGAGCAGGTCAACGTTGAGCTGCGTCTTAAAGACCGGCTGGCCCCACTCCCCCGTTTTCTGGAACATGTCCTCGTCGCAGAACAGGACCTGGGGACGCTCGCCCTCGGCAGCCTTGTTCAGCGCGGAAACATACTGGAATAACGCGTCCGGTTCCAGAATGTCGTCATGGTCCAAGAACGCGATGTAGTCTCCAGTCGCCTGCTGAATACCAGCGTTGGTGTTGAGCACAATGCCGCCGTTGCCAGGCAGCTCAATACGACAAACCCGCTCGTCATTGGCGGCAGCCGCAAGATTGGCCACCGCATCCCATTCGGGCGAGGCGTCCATAAGCAGCAATTCCCAGTTGTCATAGCTCTGGGCTAGCACCGAGTCCAGCAGCTCGCGCAGGTAGACCCGATCGGTTTTGTAGCACGGCACCACAATGCTCACGAGCGGCCTATAGGCAAAGGTCACCGAAGCGACACGCTGGCACGCCAAATCGCCCGACTTTGCGCGATGCTGCTCAAACCAACGTCGATAAGCTGCGTCGTCTGCACGCGCGTCCTTCATGCGGTTCCAACTGTCGTCGACCATGCCGTTGTACAGGCGACCATCCATAGCGCAAAAACCACTCTGAATCTGCTCCGTGAGATCGCTCGCAATCGCGACAAAATCTCGTATATCCCAAGGCATCTCAACGCTCAGATACGTTTTATTGACACGGCATCCGTTCTGTTGCGGCACATCGGTCTGCGACTCAAACACATGCACGGTGACATCGATGGCGTTCATATGCGTATCGAAGATCTGGAACTCAGGTGCGCACTGGGGGTCTCCCGCCCAGGTAACCTCATAGCGCCACACCGCGCCGGCGTCTGCCGGCAAATAGCGAATGGCATCGATCTCGTAGCGACCGCTGCATTCGCCGCGCTGCGCATCGCGAATCAGTGCGCACAACGCAGACTTTGCTTTGTAGTTAATCTTGGATTCCAGCTTGGCCACGCGGCTATCGAGGCGAATGGAGCCCAACCTTTGGCCACCGGATGCAAAAACGACATCCATCGACGAGCTGTCCAAAAAGGGAAGCACCAAGACGGCGAGCTCGCGCTCGTAATCGGAAACGGAAGGGCAAAGCGCCAGCACACGGCCATGATCGACCGGGAGCACCAGCGACGGCACACAAGAACCGCTCGTCGTCGCATGGGCAAACGCTTGAGAACCCTCCCGTTCAATAAGCGCGGCGACATCCTGACCGGCAAAACGAAGCAGCACAAACAGACGGCCCTGACTGCGGCAAAGTGCCAAACGCTTGATACTCATCTACACTTCTCGCTTTCCCAGGGCGTTCGCTGCCATACGTTTGCAGGCACCCAGGCGTCCAAACCTCAAGACGTCGTAATCGAACATGAGCTTTTTGCACTCACGGGCATTGGGGGCCTTGCTGGTAAGCGCCGCACGCACCATAGCGGCAACAGAAGGAGCGCATTGTGCGAGCGCAGCATCGCTGCCCACGGCAGAACCGGCAAGCGCCGCGGCAACGGCGGCAAACACCTTGCTGCAGTCCGAACCCAGCAACCTGAGCGCATCGTACAGCACCAGATCGCATAGGAAGTACGCCAGGTCATCGGCATACTGGACATCGAGACCGTCGCGTTGCCAGTCAGCCAGCACCGCGGAGTAAATCTTCACGTGCTCCAGCAGTCGCGTCTCGTCGTCATAACGCATGGTGTCCATAAGCGAGCCCTTGCGCGCCACGCGGTAGTCATACAGCTTGTTCGAGATAAGCGCGGTCTTACGCGAACGACCGTACACGGCAAAATCGAAGACCTGGTCCTCGCCATACTTAACGGTTTCGTCAAACACGATCCCGTTGCCCAGCAAAAACTCACGCTTGCAGGCGGTGCGCCATGCAAAGGGGCGAGACGCTTCCTTAAACAGCAGGTCAGAGCTATAGCCTTCAAACGACACATCGCGCGGGCTCAGCACATATTTAAGCCACGGATACCCCGCCTCGAGCGGATACGGATTCGCGCCAAAGGTCAAAACGTCGCAGTCCTCGCGCTCAAAGGCATCGACGATCACGCGGCATGCATCGAGCGTAAACCGGTCGTCGGAATCCAAAAACGCAACGATAGGCGCCGTGGACGCAGCAATGCCCGCATTACGCGCGCTCGACAGGCCGCCGTTCTCCTTATCGACCAGCGTAAAGCGCGCGTCCTTTTCGCAATAGGCAGCCGCAATATCGCGCGAACCATCCGGCGAGCCATCGTTAACCAGTACGCCTTCCCAATCGGGCATGTCCTGCGCAAGCAGGGAGTCCAGGCACCAGGCCAGGCACTCCTCCACTTTATAGATGGGAACGACAACAGAAATCTTGGAAGTAGCCATAGTCAAGTGCTCCTACTGTGCGGCCGGAACGTCATCGGGGTGCGGATTGTCGCCGTAGACGTGCTGATACGTCAGCACGCGCCAGACCAGCGGCAGGCCGCCGATCTTAAAGTAGTGCTTAAACGTATTGAGCTTGCCCGGTTTCTTAAAGTCAAAGCGCGAATCGATATAGACACGGGGCGATTTGACCATCAGGCGCAAGTCGGTCTCGCCACGCGGATCGAACAGCGACAGGTCAAAGCGACCGGCATCCCAATCGGCCTTGAGCTCGGGCGAGGCTTTCTTCCAAAACTGCTCACGCAGCTCATCGACCAGGCGTTCATCATTCCAACGGTACGCATCGACCTTCATGCGCATTAAAATGCCCTGGAGCTGAGCCTTGAGCTCGGGACGCTCGTCCAAAAAACGTTGCATCTCGGCATATTCGTCGCACACGCAAAACACCTTGTTGGGCGAATTAACGGAGCTCTTCTCGTTATCCTGGCGATAGCACAAAATGGGGTCCGCAATAAACGCGGCACGCTCGGCGCAAGCCCAAACCTTAAAGTTAAAGCCTGCGTCCTGATACGAGGCACCCGGCGTGGGAAGGAACCGAATCTGATTGTCGTTGAGGAACTCGCGTCGATAGATAGCCGACCAAATGGAAGGTTTGCGGTAGAAGATCCCCGGACGATCGACGGGGCGATACGCCGCGCCTGTCATGTGCTCGTCAATAATCCCAAACAGTTCACGGCGCTCGCTGGGCGTGGACCAATACAGGTAAAAGTCGCCCTTTACCACATCGGCATGTTCAGCATCGGCCTTGGCGACCAGCTTTTGGAGCGAGTCCTCAAACATAAAGTCATCGGACTCAAGGATGCCCACGTACTCACCGCGCGCCATCTCCAAGCCGCGGTTCATCGAGTCGCCGTAGCCGCTGTTGGCCTTGTCGATCATCTTGACGCGCTCATCGCGCTCCATGTACTCGCGAATGATATCCGGCGAGCTATCGGTAGAGCCATCGTTGATGCAAATGATCTCAATGTCCTTGAGCGTCTGCGCCACGGCGGAATCGAGGCACTCGCGCAGATAGCGCTCGACATTGCAGATGGGAACAAGCAGCGAAACTTTAGGGGTATCAGAGTTCTGCAAGAGAACCTCCTGTTGAATAGCGTGTAACAGGGTTATTTTAGCAGCCGAGTTGCGGCGGGCGGCAGCGCTTGGAATTAGATAAAGCGCTCCAGGCAGGCTTTGAGACCGCGAGTCGAAAGATAGAACAGCGTGGCGTCTGCCATCGAAACGCCCGAGGTCGCCGCAACGAGCTTGTGGGCAACACGGCAAACGGCGCCCTTAGCAGGCATATCCGCCCACTCCGTTCCCAAAAACGTCGTGAGGTCCATGTTGACGCGAGCCGCCACGCGATGGAAGTCATCGGCATCCAAGCGCGCCAGGTCGAACACAATGAGGTCTAAAAACCAAGTTATCAGCTCGCCGGGACACAGGTCCAAAAGACCGTAGGCCGCCCAGTCCTCCAAGACCTCCTCGAGCATCCTCATGTGGGCGTCAAGCTTTTTGACGCGAGCCTCGGCACTGTTGAACTCATGCGTCGCCGATTCGCTCTCCATCACGTAGTGGTAGAACTTGTCCGGCATGACAACGGCCTTGCGGGCAAGCGCATAAGCCGCAAATTGGAAGACAACGTCCTCGCCCAAAGCCAAACCGGGGGCGAAGCGAATGCCTTCGCGATTGAGCAGCTCGCGCGAAAAAGCCGCACGGCAGGCGTAGGGCTGCGCATTCGCATGGAACAGCAACTGGGGATCACGGGCGCCGAAGGTACCGGCTTTGGGGCTCATGAGTTGTTGGACGCGTTTGGGGGCAGCATCGGCTGGTTCACAGACGCCGCCAAAAACGGAGACCTCGGCATCTGCAGGCTCCATGGCATGCAGCACGCGCTCGACCGTCTGGACATCGATGTAATCGTCGGCGTCCACAAAAAAGACGGTCTCGCCCTCGGCGGCATCGATACCGGCATTTCGAGCGCACGAGACGCCCGCGTTTTCCTGGTCAATAACCAGTACGCGATCGTCGGCCAGCTCGATCTGGCGCAACACGTTCAACGAATCATCGGTCGAACCGTCGTTGACGCAGACAACCTGAATCGAGCGCTCGGACTGGGCCAACAGCGAATCGACGCATCGCTGAATGGAGCGCGCAGAGTTGTAAACGGGGACGACAATGGTAGCTTTAGGACACGAGGCCTCTCCCATGCCGACCTACCCCCTCAGCGATTCGATGAGGAAGGCGGCGACCACGCCTGGGCCTCCAACCGAGGCGTAATACTTAGCACGCCCCAAGGCACCATCCGTCGCAAAACTCGGATGCTCGTCAACCCAGCCCTCAGGATCTTTGAGGATGGCAGCGAGATTTGCGCGCTTCCACGGCTTGAGATCGTCAAGCGAAAACTCCCCCGCGTCCAAGGCCGCTTGGAACTCCTTGGCCATCTGAACCAGGAACTCCTTATAGAACTTAGGCGCTAGACGCACGTAGTTCCACATGTACGAATCGTACTTAATGAGCTGATTGAACTTGAGCATGCGCGCGACGTCATCACTTGCGTGGTCGCGGGCATAATCCTCTCGAATCCAACGCTCAATCTCGGCATACTCGGTATTGACGCAAAAGACCTTAGCCGAAGAATTGACCGAGGAATTCTCGTTGTCCTGGCGATACGACAGCACGGCATCGTGCAGGTAAACAGCCTTATCGGCGCACGCGATCACCTTAAAGGCGAATGACGTGTCCTGAAAGGATGCCCCCGGAGTCGGCAGGAACGTAATGCCGTTGCGCTCAAGAAAATCGCGACGGTACACGGCCGACCAAATCGACGGCTTTTGCTTAAAGAACTGCGTCGTATCGCTCGGGTGCACCGGCTTGCCACAGTCCTTGGCTTTAAACATCTCGTGCAGCGAACGGCGCTCCTCGGGCTTAGACCAGTAGAAATCAAAGTTCGCCTTCGCGAAGTCGGCATTATTGCTATCGGCGGCCGAGACAAGCTTTTCGAGTGCGTCGGACGCCATAAAGTCATCGGACTCCAAGATGCCCACGTACTTGCCGCGCGCCATCTCCAGACCGTGGTTCATCGAGTCGCCGTAGCCGCTGTTGGCCTTGTCGATCATCTTGACGCGCCTATCGTGCTCCATATACTCGCGAATAATCGCCGGCGAGTTGTCGGTCGACCCGTCGTTAATGCAGATGATCTCAATATCCTTGAGCGTCTGTGCCAGGGCGGAATCGAGACACTCGCGCAGGTAGCGCTGAACATTGTAAATGGGAATAAGCAGCGACAGAACAGGGCTGCCAGAGACGTTAGTAGACAAATGTGCTCCTTAGGAAATACCTGTCGTTTCATGGTATCAAAGGGTCAGCGCGCCAGCGGGCGTTTATATAATCTATGGAGCCTCTTGCGGGCAAAGTAGCCGCACGTCATGCGGCGGGCCCGTGGCAGGTTCCTGCGTTTTATTCAAAGCTTGCCGTCAAGGTGCGCCGAGCCTTTACAATAGGACAGTCCCAAGGACGTATTCGATAGCTTCCGCGCAGCGCTCGCCCGCCGCGCGTGAAAGGATATATTGCCCCATGCCTTCAACCCTTCCCGCTCCCATCGATAAGCTCGCCATCGTTGTCGTTACGTACAAGCGCCAGGAACTCCTGGCCAACCTGTTCGACTCCATGACCGAGCTCACGGCAACGCCCTGGCGCATCGTGATTGTCGATAACGAGAATTCGCGCGAGACCGAGGCCATGTGCACCGCATTCAACGAGCGCCTGGCCAGCCTGTGGGGCATCGACACCGAGCAGCCCGACGCGCAGGGCGGCACCGACCGTGTCATCTACGCCCCGCAGCTCGAAAACGGCGGCGGTGCGGGCGGCTTCTCCGCTGGCACTAAATGCGCCTACGATCTGGGGGCCCAGTGGTTCTGGGTGATGGACGACGACGTGCTCGTCATCCCCGAAGGCATCGAGCGTCTTGCCAAGTGGACCGACCGCTACGATGTCATCCAGGGTTCGCGCCTGGACTTTGACGGCGGCGCTTTCTTTTGGCAGTACCAGCTCATCCTTTCGCTCGGCATCCCTAACCCCATCGCCAAGTGGGACTTGGGGCCCGAGGGCTACCGCACCATGAACCAACTGTGCTTTGAGGGCGGCATGTTCTCGCGCCGCGTGGTCGACAAGATTGGCCTGCCCGACGCGCGCTTCTTTATCTACGGCGACGATGCCTGCTACGGCTACGTGGCCAGCCAGCACTTCCCCGCCGCCGTGGTTGCCGACGTGGTGCTCAAGCGCGCCCGCGCCGTCTCCAACTGGGATATCGCCGGCAAACGACAGCTCAACTCCACGAGCGACACCAACCGCTACTACATCATGCGCAACCGAGGCTTCCTCGCTCGCTATATGCAGATCTACGGTGACTACCACCCCATGCTGTTCCGTCTGGGCAATGCCGCGACCTTCTGCAAGGAGTTCATTCGTCTGGCAGCAGTCGACAAATGCTTTAAGACCGGCATTCCGGCGCTGCGCCGCGGCATGAAGGACGCCCGCAAGATCGTTAAGGATCCCAACTGGAAGCCCATGCCGCCCCTGAAGGACGCCGAGTAGTAAAGGGCTTTCGCCCGCCGCTACAGTCGTTGGCACACCACGGACACACGCTGACCGTCAAAGCCAAAACCCCAACGCATGCGCCCGACGGCGGGGCGCGGCACGCGGATATCATCGATGCCGTCGCGCTCTATGTCGAGCAGCGCCTGAACCGCCAACAGTTCCAGGCCCAGGGCATCGACGCCAGGGTCGTACAACATGTTGACCGTAATGAGCGGTCGCTCATCGAGCATGCCGAGCGTGTCGGCCACGTCAAACACCCGACCGGTGGGAATCACCTGGATATCCCAGCGATCCGAGACGCCACTTCGCTTGGAGCTGGGATTGCAATAGCCGGGCAGTCCAAAGCAGAGCCCCTGAAGCGCCAGATGATAGGCTGTCGGCATATCTGATTGGCCCACATCGATGCCCAGATCGCCGATAGCACAGCTCAAAGCTTGCTTTACAGTGTCCTCGTCTCCTCGACACAGCCCGTCATGGAACGAGTCGATAACTCCAACGTCCTCAACGGCGCACTCAAACCATTCCAGAATTACAAGACGGAGCGCCTGACGCACTTCGTTATTAGGCAGACGCAGGGAACGAAGGCACGCGCCGTCCTCCGAATGCCCCGTCATATCCGTCGTAAGGAATCCAGACAGATACAGCGCAGTCCAGATATCTTCGGGCTTGGCGGCATCGACCTCCTCGGCATGCATATGCACTGGCGCCTCAATAAACCCATGCGGCTCAACCAAATCGAACAATGTGGACAGGCGAATGAGATTCCAGTCGCCGACGCATGCGCCCAGACGGTCGGCGTAACAATACAGATCCGCCCGAACGGGCGCGACGCAATCGCGATGTGCGTAGTCCACCACGCGCTCCGGGCTCGAGCAATAAAAACCACCAAACAGATAGCCCTCGAGCCACTCACGCGCGTCATCCAGACAGCCGTTGCGACCGATGCAATCCAACAGCACTTGGACTTCGTCGTCCGAAAAACCGAACCATCGATCACACCAACTCGACAACGCTGTCGCCGACCGATAGGAAACCCCACGTTGGGACAACGCAAGCTCGGCAGGACCGGGGCGCTCGCCCATAAGACACGTCAATCGCAACGAGTTGCCGGCGTCGGCAATGGTGTCGAACAACATTTGGCTGAGCGGCTCAAGGGAATCCACGCTACCGTCGTCCTTAGCGTCCAAGCGCTTTGGACATACCACGTCGTAGTCGTCTATCAGAAGAACAACCTGCTCATCGAAAGCTGTCTGGAGCAGCTTAACAAGCACGCCAAGCGCCGCATCGATCTCCTTATCGCTGGCCACCCCACGCGCCGCCCTCTCGATAAGACGGACCTCACGTCTTGACAAATCAGGCGCGGCAAGCAGCGGCAGCAATCGGGCGCACTCGTGCGCGACAGCGCTGCGAATAGCCGCCGCAGCATCGGCGTCGCGCCTCGCAGCGGCAGCTGTAAAGTCGAGCATGATGACCGGATAACTCGCGTACTCATCACGATAGCGACCGCCGCCCGCCTGCCAAATCTGGGTACCAGCGAACAGGCTTCGATCCGGCAGCCGGTGATCAGGTCGTTCCAAATAGCACTTGAGCATCGATAGATTCATGCTCTTGCCAAAACCCTTGGGCCGACAACAAAACGCAACAGGTGCTTCACTGTCCAATATATCGGCAATAAACATAGTCTTATCGACGAGTAAACACCGATTGATTGCATCGGAAAAGTCGTGTGCATCAACCGGTAGAGCTGCGCTATCCGCATGATTGAGCAACCGTGCACCGAACGCATGAGTAAAACCACAATTCACCTGTTCAGACACCGTAAACTCTCCTTCTAACGCAGCACGATGTCCATTGTAGCGGGCGGGTAGAGCGCAACAATATCGACATGCAAACGTTTCGGGCAGCGGTAGCAACAGACCCCCGAGGGGGCATAACAAATCGTTGCACAACAAAAAAGGGGCCCGATGCCGCCGCACCGGACCCCGTCCCAAACTCTTATAGAAAACGATCTGGAAGATTACTCCTCCAAGCCGTCCTCCCCAGAAGCCTTCTTCTGCTGATCGAGCTTATGCTTACCACTTACGATAGACGTAGCGCCCAGTGTGGCCAAGCTTGCACTGGCAAGGCTCGCCATCACAATCAAGTCGCCCGTCTTGGGCATGTTACCGCCCGAGGACTTAGTCGTTGTAGTCGTCGTGGTCGTGGTGGTCACCGTTTTGGAGTCATTTTGCTCCTGGTTCTGGTTGTCGGTGTTGCCCTTACCGCTGTCCTTGCCCTGCTGCTTTCCGTCCTCGGTCTTGTCCTTGCTCTTGTCCTTCTCCTCAGATTCAGACTTCTTATCCTCGTCCTTCTTCTGTTCGGACTTGTCGCTCTTCTCCTCAGAGCTAGAACCCTTATCGGATTCGGTCTTCTCGGAAGCCTCGTCCTTGGAGTCGCCCTTTGCAGCCTCGGTCTTTTCCGTGGAAGCTTGACCAGAAGTGCCCTTGTTCGAAGTCGAACCGTTATTGACGCCAGCCATCAGCGAAGAGCCCAGCGTAGAACCAAGTTGCACGGAGAAAGAAGGTTTCTTGTCCGGCGAAGCAACGGGAGCGTCCGGCGCCTTATTCGAGTCATCCTTGGAAGCATCGGAACCAGGGGTTGCGTCAGAGCCGGAGCCGTTGTTAGAGCCGGTGCCAACGGACGAATCGCTCGAGCCGGTGGATGAGTTAGAGGTGCCAGCGCCGGTCGAACCAGAAGCGTCGCTGTCCGTATTGCCGGCAGAGCTTGAAGACGAATCGCCCGCAGCAGAGCCGTTTGAATCGGAACCGTTCGAGGTAGAGCCGTTGTTGGTAGTGCCACCAGCAGAGCCATCACCGTCAGCACCGGTCGAGGGCGCATCCATCCTGTCATCGTTGGCATCGTCGCTCGAGTCGTCATTCGAATCAGGCGTCGGCGTAGGTTCGGGCTGCACGGGCGTCGCAGCGGCCTCGTCCTCGGCGATATAAACCAAGCAGTCCTTCAGCTCATTGCGGTAGCGGTTCTTCCAGCCCTCATGGTACTGGGGCTGGCTCGAATACTTGGTCGCCACGTTATTGACCACGCTGTTGGAAAGTGCCGTCACAAACTCGCGATCGGACATGCTGTTGGAAAGGTTTGCCCACTTAAAGAAGTCCCGGCAGCCACCAGTGCCGCACATGTTGGTGATGCTCCACACCATGCCCTTAACGCAATCGGCACGGCCCGAAATATCAATGCCCAGGCCGCTCTTGAGCCACGCCTCGGTCACCGCATAGTACGAGTTGTACGCATACGCATCCTGCAGAGCCGAGAACTCAACAGGGTCGGTGTTATAAGCACCTTGGAAAGCCTCCTGCGCAATACGGCCCAACTCGGTGAGCTGGCCGTTCTCGTACATGGCATTGCTCGTGTTGGAAATCTCGCTGCCGCGATCAATCGCATCCTTGAGCATGCTGTATTTTTCGGGGTTGTAGTTGTAGGCCTGCTTCATAAACGGAATGAGCGACCATCGACGGTCGAACTGGTAATAACCCAGCGCGTTATAGCCGTCGCCATACGAAAAGCCCTGGTTATAGTTGCCATGGCTCTCGTACTTGGTAAAGTACTTCATCTCGGGGGTCACGTTAACAAACGAAACGCCCTGGACCGACCTCAGCACGCCCGAGAAGGACTGCTGGGTATAGAGACCCTTATCGATATCGGTCGCATCCGAGGCAACGCCCGGCGTGGGCTCCTCGGCAGCGGCGGGTGCCGGCACGGAAACGGCGCCAAACGAAAGCGCCAGCGTCAGGCCCGCGACAATAGCAGAATGCTTGCGCTGCATAAGATCCTCCCTGCATTGGTGTAGTTAAAGTGCAGTTTGCAAAGATAGAATTAAGTATTGCAGCTCACCCGTTGTTGCACAACAACCCCTCGGTAAACGGCAACAACCCTCCGCGAAATCTTAAGGAATTGCGCTAAACCTACAGCTTGATGTTGAAGTTGACTTCGGGGACGGCGGCCAGGTCGGCCAACGTCACGCCGTCGACGTACTTTTCGATCACGTCGTCCAGGCCGCGCCAGAACTTGACGGTTGAGCACAAATCGCTGCGGGTGCAGCTGTTGTCGATGCCGTCGCACGCCACGGGCGCCGTGCTGCCCTCGACAGCGCGCAGGATGTCGCCAGCACGCACCTCGGCGGGGTCCTTGGCCATCATGTAGCCACCGCCTTTGCCGCGCACGCTCTTAAGCAGGCCCGCCTTCATGAGCGGACGAACCAGCTGCTCCAAATACTTTTGCGAGATATGTTCACGGTCGGCAACCTCGCGCAAAGCAATCTTGCCCTCGGCGTCACCCAGCGCCGCGATATAGATCATTAACCGGAGGGCATAGCGGCCCTTAGAAGAAATGAGCATACCTACCCTCCCATCGCATCTGGAACAACATAACCAGGTTTGTTTGTCCCAAATCTTAAGTAAGTGGGACAAACACAACAGGTTATTTTGTCCCAGAATTTGAAAAGTCGAGTGGATTAGTCGGGTTTTCCCTTGACTAACGCCGAACCCATAGTAACTTTATTCCGAGAAGATTCCTAGGGTTTAGTACACCTATGAGTACACCATATACAGAGAGGGACAGCATGAGCGCAAATCCGCTGCTTTCCATCGAAGGTCTCACCGCCTCCGTGGACGAGAAGACCATCCTCCACAATGTCAACCTCAACGTCGCCGCCGGCGAGACCCACGTGCTGATGGGCCCCAACGGCGCCGGCAAGTCTACCCTCGGCCACCTGGTCATGGGCGACCCCGTCTACACGGTCA
>USFK01000019.1 GCA_900553935.1 uncultured Collinsella sp. | reverse complement strand
ATTGGAGACGAGCTCATCGCCCTCGGCAAAGAGGTCGATGAGCTCGTCCATGCCCATATGGGAGCCAAGCCGTTCGTTTACCCGGGCAAAGCCACCACAAAGGCGTCTGTCCCCTTTGTGGTGGCTTGAGGCTGCGCTACTCACCGAGCATCTCTTGGAGCTTGGCTGCCACGGCATGTCCCAGGCTCTCGTGGCTTTCGGGCATCATGTGCAGATAATCGATATCGCCCGGCTCGGCAAAGTCGGCGGCATTCAAAAAGTCGCAGCCAAACTGCTCAGCCACATGCGCGTAGTACTCACCAAAATGTTCCGAGGCTTCTACGGAATGCTCGTCAAAATCGGTCATATATACGTCGGCGATCTGCGGCTTAATCTTGATAGGCGCCATCAGCAGAATCCGTGGGCAAGGCGCAGCATCGGTCCAGGCAAACGCACGGACGGCGCGAATCAACGCCATGGCGCCGCGGGCAATATCTGAGGCCGTCACGCCAAAGACCGTCTTGCAGTCGTTGGTGCCCAGCATGATCACGATCGCATCCAGCGGCTTATGGGCC
Organism: uncultured Collinsella sp.; assembly: GCA_900553935.1. Classification (GTDB taxonomy): domain Bacteria; phylum Actinomycetota; class Coriobacteriia; order Coriobacteriales; family Coriobacteriaceae; genus Collinsella. The sequence goes on along the minus strand of USFK01000019.1, from coordinate 13,776 downwards.
TCGAGCAGCATCGGAAGCGCGCGAATGCCGTTGAGGTTGGTGTCCAGATGGCACATATCGTCGCGCACCGTCGTGCGACCATTTAGACCTTCCTCAATCACATGCCAGCCCTCACCCAGGTCACGCTGCACCACACCGCACCAGCGCACATCCTGCGCATAGCGCACTGCGGTGCCGTCGCGCATACCAGCCGGATCATAGCCATAGGTGTTGCTGTCACCAAAGCACAGAACGTTTTTCATCTTGAGCTCCCCATTCAGTAAAAAGCCGACGGGGCGATCCCTCCCGTCGGCTTGGCATATCACATCACGCGCGCCGCTTACAGGTACTTGCGCCAGTCGTCCTCATCCTCATCATCCTCGGCGGCAGCCTGGGCCTGCTCGGCGGCACGAGCGGCTGCGGCGCGGGCGGCAACCTGGGCATAGGACTCCTCGTTGCGCTCGGGGAACTTTGCCAGCACGTGCTCGAACTTGGCAAAGTCCTCATCCCAGCGCGTAGAGGGCACGGCAAAGAACACCTGCTTGACCTTAAAGTCGTCCGACGCGAGCTCCTTACGGAAGAGCTCGGCTACCGCCTCAGCGTCAAAGCCGTTATTGTCGCAGCCCCAAGCACCCAGCACGAGCTTCTCGCGACCCAGCTCATCGCAGATGGCAAGGACAAAGCGGATACGGTCGCGCAGGGCATCCAACAGGGCGTCGTCGCTCACGCGGTACTCCTGGCGGGCACGCTTGACGTTGGGTGCGGCGGCAACGATCACGTCGGCATACGCATGCACGTGGTTGCGGTCGAAGCGCACCGCAGGCACCACCAGGGCGCGGTTACGATAGAGCTCGCAGTTGATGTTGCGGCGACGGTTCTCGCCGTACCACTTACGCTGCTTATCGAGAACGTTGTACAGATACGAATCGGCGCACAGCGTGGCCTCCTGGCCCAGATAACCCTGAATATATCCACCGCCCGGATTGGTAAACGAGGCAAAGGCGAGCACGGCCATGTCGCAGAACTGCGCATAGCCGCGACCGTTATCGAGGATTGCCTGCGTGGCGGAGGCATCAAGCACAGTGACCTCGGGCAGGACCGGAGCGGGCTCCTCAGCAGGCGCGGACTCAGCTTCGGCGATTTCCTCGGCAGGCTCCTCGACGGGCTCGGGCGCCGCCTCGGTCTCGGCAGTCTCCGCGTTCTCGACGTCCTCGGCGACCTGCTCTTCGGCGGCCACAGCACTCTGAACCTTGGCCTTCATCGCCGCGACAAAACCGGCAGGCATACCGTCGAATTCGCGAACGCCGGCAAGCGAGCGCTCGATATCCTTGGCACACGCCTCGGACACAGTTGCCACGTGACGCTCGGCGGCCTTGGCACGGGCCTCGCGCTTGGGATTGGGCTGACCCGCTCGGTTGGACCTGCGGTTACGGTTCCTGTTGTCGACGTCTGCCATAAGTGGTCACCTTTCCTGTCGCTGCCGCTATCGGCTTTTCCCATCCATGATACCCCGCCGCGCACAAAAAAGACGGCCCCGAAGGACCGCCTTTCGCATCGTTTTACCGTGTCCGGCAGGAAGCATCGCAATGCCGCGCTTTAATCGCGACGGCCGAGGATGTTCAGAATGCGCAGGAACACGTTGATGATGTCCACGAACAGGTTGGATGCCATGAGCACCGCATTGGGCAGCGTAGGCGGCACCGTCGTGGCCACATAGGTGTCGTAGCCAATAAAGCCGGCAAACACCACAATCACGATCAGGTCGGTGATGGACTGCGAAACGCCCATGAACATCAGCACGATCTCGACCAGAATCGTGGCAAGCAAGATGCCAAAACCAATGCCATACACACGCTGGAAGAACTTGGGGAAGGTCACGCCCAGCGCACCAAAGACAAAGGTGATGGCGGCCGTGGCGATAAAGGCGGTGTTAATGGTAGGCAGGTCGTAGTTGGCAAGACCAAACGACGCCGTCAGGCCAAAGGTGCTCGCAAAGACCACGTAGCCCACGAGCGACAGGCCCACGGACTGTTTGCTGGCAGCAGCCGACATCATGACCATGCCAACGATGGTCAAAATAAATGAGCCAAAGACCAGCGGCAAAGCGGCGCCGCTCATCATCATGCGCGCAAATGACATGGTGCTCGTAAAGTAAGCACCGGCGCCCATGGCGCAAAAGCCCAAAAAGATCAGAGCAGACATGACAAGGTTGTACGCGCGCGGCGACATCTCCTTGGCACGGCTTGTGCCGGTCTCGATGGGGCCATTCTGATAGCCCTGGATATCGTTCATACTTTCGTCCTTTCAAAAAGCACCGCGACGGCGCCGTAGCTGACAAGTTTCCTGCCATTGTACCCGAACGCCACGCGTTCTTACCTGCGGCGCTCGCCCTCGAGCGTACGATCAAAAGCCCAGACCCACCAACGCATCACGTGCGCCTGCGAGCCGTCCGCCCGCTCACGCGTTTGGTCCTCTAGATACAACTCGGTCGCATGTCCGCCAAAACGTACCTTATAGGTTGCCGTACGAATGCCGTGAACCGTCAGGCCAAAACCGGTGGACGAGACAATCTCGTCAATCGTAAAGCAGCGACCGTCAACCCAGCAGACGGTAACCGGCACAACCTGTCCGCCCGCGAGAATGCGAGCCACGACGTCCACATACTGCTTGTGCACGCGCCGAGTTTTGCCGTCTGTCTGTCGATATTCCATGGCCCCTATTATCGAACGCATGTTTGCATGTTGTAAAGCGAACAGACTGTGGTTTTGGAGTGTCGGAGCAAACGCACGCGTCCGCATGGCGTGTTAGCAAAAAGAACGACCGCGGTCAACAGGGCTAATATTCAATTTTAGTACCAAAAAATTCACTGCTCCCATCAGAACTCCGTAAAGAAACCCGCAGGAGGTGATACGATTTATCATGTTTTTGTAACGAGTCTGCAAATATCGAGAAAGCCCATATATGGACGTAACGTTCTCAACCTTCCTCGGCCAGCTTGTGTCGAACCCAGTCCTTGCCGTCACCGTGATCCTCGCGCTCGGCGCCATCTTCGTCAACGGATGGACCGACGCGCCCAACGCCATCGCGACCTGCGTCACCACGCGCTGCATGCCCGCCCGCGCCGCCATCCTCATGAGCGCCGCATTCAACTTCTTGGGCGTGCTCATCATGACGCACTTTAACGCGAGCGTCGCCAACACCATCTCACATATCGTCGACTTTGGCGGAAACAGCACCATGGCACTCGCGTGCCTCTGCGCGGCGCTCTTCTCCATCGTCGTCTACGGCGCCACAGCGTCGCGTTTTGGTATCCCCACCTCGCAAAGCCACAGCCTTATCGCCGGCCTGACCGGTGCTGCCATCGCCCTCGGCGGCGCGAACAGCGTCAACGTCCACGAGTGGATGAAGGTCATCTACGGCCTGGCGCTCTCCATCGGTCTGGGCTTTGTCATGGGCTGGATCCTGTGCAAACTCGTCTCGATTCTTTTCGCCGCCGCCAACAGGCGACGTGCCAATGTCTTCTTTAAATATGCTCAGATTGCGAGTGCCGCGGCCATGAGCTTTATGCACGGCGCGCAGGATGGACAGAAGTTCATCGGCGTGCTCTTTTTAGGTGTCGCCTTCGCCAACGGCCAGACGAGCGTCGGCGACGCCGGCATCCCCATCTGGATCATGCTGCTGTGCTCGGCCACCATGGGCATCGGCACCAGTGTGGGCGGCGAGCGCATCATCAAGTCCGTCGGCCAGAGCATGGTCAAGCTCGAAAAGTACCAGGGCTTCTCCGCCGACCTGGCGGGCGCCGCGAACCTGTTGCTTGCCACCCTTACCGGCATCCCCGTGTCCTCCACGCACATCAAGACCTGCGCCATCATGGGCGTCGGTGCCGTCAAACGCCTCTCGGCCATCAACTTCGGCGTCGTCAAGGACATGATGTTCACCTGGTTCTTCACCTTCCCCGCCTGCGGACTCATCAGCTTTGTCATGGCCAAGCTGTTCATGATGTTCCTCTAGCCACACCGAGCGTCCATCCGGACCGCAAAACTTCGCCCACCCGTCTTCGCCTCGAAAGGACCCACTCATGGCAAAGAAACCCGATTCGTTCTACTTTGACAACTACGTCGCCTGCGCCGACCTTGCCGTCCAGGCCGCCGAGCTGCTTACCAAGATTTTCGAGAACTTCGATCCCGCGAAGATTCACGATATGCTCGACAAGATGCACGCGATCGAGCATGCGGCCGACAAGAAGCACCATGAGCTTGAGGACGCCCTGCTCACGGCCTTTATCACCCCGCTCGAGCGCGAGGATCTGGATCTGATGAGCTGCTCACTCGACACCGTGCTCGACCGCATCGAGGGCGTCGTGCAACGCGTCTACTTCACCAACATCCAGAGCATCCATCCCGATGCCATCGTCATCGCCCACAAGGTGACCGACGCCTGCCGCGCCATGAAAGACCTGATGGTCGAGCTGCCCAACTACCGCAAGTCCAAGACGCTGCGCGAACTGGTCATCCAGATCAACACCATCGAGTCCGAGGCCGACGAGCTCTACATCAACGCCATGCGCAACCTGCACGTCAACGGCAAGGACCCGCTCGAGGTCATCGCCTGGCGTGACGTATATGCCTTCCTGGAGTACTGCGCCGACTGCTGTGAGAATGTGGCCGATGTCGTGGATTCGATTGTCATGAAGAACAGTTAATTGGGGGTACGTGTCCCGGCGGCGAAGGGCCGGCCACGGTTTGCTTTCTCACTCCGGCTGCTTTGCAGAGTCGTTCGAAAGTAAACCGTGGCCGGCCCTTCGCCTTACGTACCACCATTGGGAACTTTGGCTGATAGTTGTAGCGCGATGGGGGTTTGGCTGAAGGGACCTATGGTACCCGTTCGGACACTTTGGCCCTTGATGAGCGTTTGGCTGATTGCTGTTTTGGGTACTGTTTGGGTTACTTTGGGTTTGTTTGATTTTTAATTGTTGGAGGGCTTGTATGTCTTATTTGGATCTGGCTCGGTCTCGGTATTCTTGTCGCGAGTTTGAGAATCGTTCTGTTGAGCAAACTGTTGTGGATGCCATTGTTGAGGCTGGGCGTATTGCTCCTTCTGCTTGTAATAATCATCCAGCCCGTGTGATGGTGCTGGATACGCCTGAGCTTCTGGAGAAGGCTGCTGCTTGTCAGCCTCGGTTTGCTCGTGATGGGTCTATCTTTGGAGCTCCGCTTGTCTTCCTTATTTGCAGCGTTACCGGCGACGCTTGGGTTCGCCCCTATGACCAGATGAACTCGAGTGCCATCGACACCTCGATTGTTTGCGATCAGATGATGATGGAGGCCGAGGAGCAAGGTCTGGGAACGTGCTGGGTATGCCATTTTAAGCCCGAAGTGGCCCGTGGGCAGTTCGATCTGCCCGAGGGCGTCTACCCCTATCACATGCTCGTCTGTGGCTATCCTGCCGAGCCTATAGCCGACCCCGAGCATCGAGAGGCCCGCACCATTCCCATCTCCGACTTCCTCCTCAAGTAGATTTTGGGACATGCCTTAACATCTACCTTCTACCACGCGCCCTTCGCCGAGTTCTGCGCCATCGCAAGCAGAGCTCGGCGTTTTGTTTTCTGGCCCGTATACAGCCACAAAAAAGGGAGCCCGCAAGTGCAGGCTCCTCTTAAGGACACTAGATTGTCGCTCTGGCGCTAGTCCAGGTCGTCAGCGGCGAAGTTGTCGATCGGGGCGAAAGGATCGGCCACGGGGACAACCGGATCGGCGACGGGCAGCGGCTCGGCGGCGGGAACGGTCACCGCAGGAGAAGCGGCAGAACCAACCGGCGTGGAGGCCATGAGGTCGGCCGGGAAGGAGTTCTGGGCATCGTCCATAAAGTGCTGGATGAGCTTGAGGTACTCGGCCTTGAACTCCTCGCGGGAAGCCTTCAGACGGTCGATCTCCTCGAGCTCGGCCTGCTTCTCGGTCAGGGCCTGACGGATAACCTCGCGGGCCTTGGCGTCAGCCTCGTTGCGGATACGCTCAGCATTCTCGTTGGCATCGTTGACGATGGTCTCAGCGGTCTGCTGGGCAGCGATCAGGGCAGCGGAAATCTGGCGCTCCTGAGCGGAGAAGTCAGGGGCGGGAGCAGCCACGGGGGCGGCAGGAACGGCTTGGGCGGTGGCATCCTGAGCCTGGGCAAGCTGAGCCTGCGCATCGGCAAGCTGCTGCTCGGTAGCAGTCAGACGACCCTTAAGGTCGACGATCTTAGCGAGCATAGCGTCAACCTCGGAGGACAGTGTCTCCAAGAAGACGTCGACCTCGGCAGGATCGTAGCCACGCTTGGCCTCAGAGAAAGTCTGAGCCTGGATGTCTGCAGGGGTAATAGCCATAACAAGTCTCCTTTTTCATCGCCTCGGCGCTACACGCCCGACGTAAGTTACTAAGTCAGCTCTACACGAGTATACCTATAAGAAGCTGCAGAACCAGCCTCTGCACCAACTGCAACGCAATAATCGCAACGACCGGCGAAAAATCGATACCGCCCATCGGCGGGATGAAACGACGGAACAGGTTGAGCCACGGACCGCACACGCTATCAAGCACCGCGGCAATATCCTGAAGTAAACCACCCTGCTTCATGGGAATCCACGTCATAAAGCAGTAGACGACAATGAGCGTGGAATAGAAGTTGAACAGCGTGTTGACCAGCTGGACGATAGTGTAGATGTTGATAGGAATCTCCTCGTCTTGTCTTTACTTAAGGTAGCCGTCGGCACGAAGCTTCTTGAGATCGGAATCTTTGACCTCGCAACCGGCGGGCAGCACCATGAACACGCGGTCGCCTACCTCCTTGACCGTGGCGCCCAGACCGCAGGCAAAGCCGTAAGAGAAGTCCAAGACGCGCTTGGCAACTTCGGTGCGTACGCCCACAAAAATCAGTGCGACAGGCTGCTTGGTGCGAACGCGGCGCACCACGGTCTCCACGTCGTCATAGCTCTCGGGGCGCAGGACATAGGCCGGCAGCTGCGGCGTGGCGTTGATGATATTGCTCGCATAGGCCGAGGCATCGCTCGGTGCAGGCGCGGGTGCAGCGGCGGCACGGGCGCGGGTGTTCTCGGCGTAGCTCGACGGCGTGTCATAGGCACCAGGACGATAACCGCTCGCAACGCTGTCCTGCGAGCGCGAAGGCGGGTTATACGTCGTGGCATGGCGGGAGTCATCGCCGACCAGCTGACCGGAGCGCGTATACACGGCAACCGACTCAGCTTCACCGCGGCGCGTCTGACCAAGCAGGCCGTTGCTCGGCTCGTCTTGGGTGTAGAAGCCCTCGCCCGAAGCACCGCTGTAGCCGTTGCCCTGATAACTATCGTCATAGCCGTCATCGTAGCCGTAGTCGTCGTCCTGGCCATAACCCTGGTCGTAACCCTGCTGGCCGCCCAGGTGCATCTTATTTTTAATCTCGTCAAAGAAGCCCATGGTTGTGTCCTCTCGCGGTTTAGTGCAGGCGCCCCGATAATCAGTGCGCACTTCAGAGCCTTATTTTACTGCAAACTCCGGGCTAAATACTACCCTGCCCAGGCGAACGAGCGTAGAGCCCTCCTCAAGGGCAGGCTCAAAGTCCTCGCTCATGCCGCAGGAAAGCTCAGGCAGGTTCAAATCGGGATGCGCCGCCTCCAGCTCATCCCTCAGCTCACGAAGCCCCGCAAAGGTGCGGCGTGCCACATCCTTATTCCCCCGGGGCGCCATAGTCATAAGCCCCTGCACGCAAATTCCCTCGAGCTCCGCAAGCTCACCCGCGGCGGCGCGAATCTCATCGGGCGAAAAGCCTCCCTTCGACTCCTCACCACTCACATTGACCTCAATGAGCACGCGCTGGGGGCCGGCGAGCTCGCCTGCCTCAATCTTGCGGACAGCACGGCTCGAGATCGCCTGTGCCAGATGCAGCGAACCCACCGAGTGAATCAGCTCGGCTGAGCCCAGCACCGCATTGATCTTATTGGTCTGCAGGTTGCCGATCATATCGAAGCGCACCTCGGGCAGCTCCGGATGCTCCGCCAGACCCGTGAGCTTGCGAACCAGCTCCTGCGGGCGGTTCTCGGCAAAATGGCGATACCCCGCCTGGATGGCGGCAACGGTCTCATCGACACCAACGGTCTTGGACACGGCAATGAGGCGCGCGGCATCGTGGGGGCGGCCCGCGCGATCGAGCGCCGCATAAAAACGTTCCAGAATCTGCTCGCGGCGAGCGCGCATCAAGTCCAAATAGTTATCCATTGCTAATCGCCTCCGCTGACAGCCAAACAAGTAGTCCCATGCTAACGCAAGAGCGCGGTCCCGCATGTGCAAGGCCGCGCTCACTTAGGTATTTACAATCTTTCGACGAACGGGGTCACTTACTCCTCGTCGTCCTCGCCATCGTCCTCGTCCTCAAGATGATCGAGCAGGTAGCGAAGACCCTCGCTGACCTCGTTGGCGGGCACCTTGGCAACGTAACGCGCGTCGACGGCGGGCCTCATGATAACACCCTCGCCCGAAGGCACGCGCATGCTCTCGAGCTCATCCTCGTCCACACGGGCGATATCGCCGGCGTTCATACGCTGACCAGTCAACAGGAAGGTCAGACGGCAAGCGGCATCGATGGAAATGGAAGCGATGCGATCGAGGTAGCGCGAAACCATGATGGCGCGGCGCAGGTCGTCATAGTTGCTGTCGTCGTCCATAAAGTCGCCCGTATCCATACGGTTAAAGGTGCGGAAGAACTTCTCGTAGGCAGCGTGCACTGGCTCGTCCTCGACGGCCAGGTTGCAGATGATGGACATATCATTGGTGACGAGCGCAGAAAGCGAAGAGCCCAGCACCTGGTAGACGGCCTCAGCCTCGGCCTCAACCGTGCCGACAAGCTCCTTGGGCAGCGAGATGTCGGCCTTGATCATATGACGCGTGGCACGGCAGATCTGACGGACCTTATCGGTCATGCGCTGCAGGTTAAAGTCGACGTAGATGATCGTCTGAAGCAGGCGGAAGTCGGAGGCGACCGGTGACTGCGTGGCGATCAGGTTGTAGCAGACGGCCTCCAGGTTGGCGCAGCGCGCGTCAATCGAAAGCGTGCGCTTCTTGGTCTTGGTGGCGAGCTTGCGGTCGTCGGTCACATAGGCCTTCACGGCATCGTGGAGGGCCAGATCGACGGCCTCATAGATGCTCAGCATCTCGTGACGGGCCTCGACGAGCTGACGGGAAAACAGTTTGCGCATGGTTCACTCCAATCAGTTGGGTGCGGTCATGCCGCCCGCACAGTGAATACGCACCGGACTAGGTCCGATCGGCTTGGGACTAGTCGCACCGATCAGCCAAAGCGGCCGGTGATATAGTCTTCCGTCCGCGAGTCCACCGGGCTGGTGAAGATCGCGTCGGTTTGACCATACTCGATGAGCGTGGCGGGCTCGCCGGCAACTTCCTGCAAGAAGAATGCGGTGTAGTCGCTGATACGAGCTGCCTGCTGCATTGAATGCGTGACGATGATGATCGTCATCTCGGGCGCCAGCTCGGCCATCAGATCCTCGACCTTAGAGACGGACGTGGGGTCGATGGCGGAGCAGGGCTCGTCCATCAGGAGAACATCGGGTTGCACCGCAAGCACGCGCGCGATGCACAGACGCTGCTGCTGACCGCCCGAGAGCGCCAAACCATCCTTGTTGAGCTGATTGGATACCTCTTTCCAGAGGTTGGCGCGCTTGAGCGATTCTTCCACGATGTCATCGAGGTCGCTTTTGCTAGTCACACCCTGTAGACGAGGGCCAAAGGCGACATTCTCGTAGATGGATTTGGGAAACGGGTTGGGCTGCTGAAAGATCATGCCCACGCGACGACGGAGGTCGACCGGGTCGACGCCCTCGGCATAGATATCATTGCCGTCGAGCGTCATGGTGCCCTCGACGCGCGTACCCTCGATCAGATCATTCATGCGGTTGATGCAGCGCAAAAACGTCGACTTGCCGCAGCCCGAAGGGCCAATGAAGGCGGTGATGGCGTTTTTGGCGATGTTGAGGTCAAGCCCCGTCAGCGCATGAAAGTCACCGTACCAAAAGTTGAAATCCTTGGCCGTAATGGCCGCTTGCTCCAGCGTGGGAGCGGACTGATAAACGGACATGGGACTCCTTAACTAGCGACGCTTGCGCGACAGGAAGCGCGCAAACAGGTTGAAGGCCAGAATGATCACCATCAGCAAGAGCGCGGTGCCGTAGGCTGCGTTCATGTTGATGCCATCGTTGGCAAGCAGGTACAGGTGAACCGTCATGGGGCGGCCGGAATCGAGCGGCGAAATAGGCAGATTGATGGCTTGGCCCATGGTGTAGAGCACCACCGCGGTCTCGCCAATGGCGCGGCCGATGGCGAGGACGATGCCCGTGGCAATACGGCCAAAGGCAGAAGGAAGCACAATCTTGGAGACAACCTGCCACTTGGTGGCGCCCAGGCCGTACGCGCCCCAACGGATATAGCGCGGGACGGCGCGAATGGCCTCTTCGGTGGTGCGCATGACAATGGGAAGCATCAAGAGCGCGAGCGCCAGAGCGGCCGAGACCATCGAAAGGCCCAGGCCCATGGCCTCGACAAACAAGGCGTAGCCAAACAGGCCCATAACGATGGAGGGCACCGAGGCCAAAGCGTCAGCAGCGTAGCGAATGAGCTCGACGACCTTGCCCTGCTTGGCGTACTCGGCCAGATAGACGGCTGCCAGCACAGCAATCGGCGTGCAGATAAGCATGGCGAGCGCCGTCACATAGACGGTCGAGACGATCGTGGGCCAAATTCCGCCCTCGGCGTTGACGCCCTGGGGCCAACCGAAGATAAAGTCGAGCGAGATATGCGGCAGGCCGTTAATGACCACATAGGCAATGATAGCGACAAGCACCAGCGTGGTGATGTATGCCGCGGCACGGAACACGCCAAGCATGATCTTGTTGGACAGGTCCTTGTTGATGCGGCCCTTCTTGCCATGGGAAAGGGCACGCTTGATGCGCTCGCGCGACGAGGTCGTATCGACCGTCGTGTCAACGGAATCGGACATAGCCTACCCCCTCTTCTTCTTGGAAATCAGACGGACGATGCCCACCAGCGTGGCGGAGATGATAAACAGGACCACGCCCATGCCGAACAGCGCCGAGCGGTGCAGACCCGAGGAATAGCTCATGTCGAGCGCGATCTGGCTCGTGAGCGTCGAGATGGGGCTCGCAATGCTGTCGGGAATAACCGGGGCGTTACCCACGACCATGAGCACGGCCATGGTCTCGCCGATGGCACGGCCCATACCCAGCACGATGGCATCCACGATACCCAGCTTGGCGGCAGGTAGCACGACCTTATAGATGGTCTGCCACTTAGTAGCACCCATGGCATACGATGCCTCGCGAATACCCATGGGAATGGAATTGAGGGCATCGATGGTGAGCGTGGTGATGGTAGGGACGATCATGATGGCAAGCACGAACCACGCCGTCAGCGCACCAAAACCAAGACCACCGGTCAGTTGCGCGATAAACGGACGGATGATGATCATGCCAAAGAAGCCATAGATGATAGAAGGGATGCCGGCCAACAGGTCAACGGCAGGGCTGATGAGCTTGCGCACGCGCTTGCTGGCGATCTCGACCAGATACACGGCCGTGCCCACGCCTAGGGGCACACCCATGGCGAGCGCACCGACGGTCACCAGACCCGAGCCGGCAAGCAGCGACACGATGCCGTAGTGGCCCTCAGAGGGCGCCCACGTAAAGCTAAAGAAGTCCGCCAGACCGATGTCGGTAAAGACGGGCAGCGCCGAGTACGTGGTAAAGACAAAAATCAGGATGACGGTAACAACCGCCAAGAACGCGCAGGCAAAGAAAATCCACTGCAGCGCCTTCTCCTTGATATAGGTGCTGCGCGATACGAGCGCCAGCTCGCGCTTCTTGGGCGCCTGAGCATTCTGCTCAGTCTGGGAGTTTTCCTGTGCTTCCATGCTACTCACTCCCCTTCTCGTCGTTGGTGACGGGAATAAAGCCCGCCTCGCGAATCTGCTTGTCCATCTTTTCGGACGTCACGTAGTCGATGTAATCCTGCGCCTGCTGCGAAGGCGCACCCTTCACAAAGAAGTAAAGGTCGCGCGAGATGGGATAGCCGCCACTCGCGACCGTCTTCTCGGACGCCTCAACATGATTGACCGAGACGGCCTTGACCGAGGTCTTGGCGTTGAGGCCATCGACGAAGCCCAGCGAAATGTAGCCGATAGCCCCGCGCGAACGAGATACCACGTCGCGCACCTGGCCCGTGCCCGAAAGAACGGCGGAGCGGCGATCGAACGGGGTGCCGTCCATCACGATGGTGCGGAAGGCTTCACGCGTGCCAGACGCCTCATCTCGGTTGATAACCTGAATCCTCAGGTCCTCGCCACCGACTTCTTTCCAGTTGGTGATCTTGCCGGCATAGATATCGCGGAGCTGCTCGGTCGAGAGGTTATCGACGGGGTTGTCTTCGTTCACGATGACCGCGATACCGTCGTGGGCAATGACGATGGGAGTCAGGCCCAGATCCTGTTCGTCGGCATTGAGTCCACGGGAGGAGCTGGCGATATCGGCCGTGCCAGCGCTGACGGCTTCGATGCCAGCGGAAGAGCCCAAACCGGAAACGAGCACGTCGATGCCGGTCTCCTCCTTAAAGCCCTCTGCCGCAATTTCGGCGATAGGAAGGCAGGTCGTGGAGCCGGCCACGGTAATGGAAGAGGTAGAAGATCCCGAAGAACAGGCGCACAGCGTAAGCGTAAGCACAGCGGCGCTCAGGACCGATACGATCTTTCTCATAGCATCACGCCGATCGCAGCATGGCGCCCACAGGTGCCGTCCTCGTTACGGTAGGAATAAAAGCGGTCGTTCTGACGCACAGTCGAAAGCTGGGTATCCACGATATTATCCGCGTCCACACCGGCATCTACCAGCGCCTCACAAATGGCAGCGGAAAGATCGAGCATGCGAGAGGCACTCGCATCGATGCAAGAGAACTCGACGGCAAAGCGATCCATGAGTTCCTGGGATACCTCATATTCGTCAGCCAAGATATGGGGGCCGATATAGGCGGAAACGTCGCTCGCATCGCAGCCGGCAGCATCGCAAAGCGCCTGGCACGCCTTGGCAGAAATACGTGCAATCGTGCCCTTCCAACCGGAGTGCACCACGGCAAATCCGCCAGGGGCCACCAGCACCACGGGAACGCAGTCGGCAAAGCAGAGCAGCACGGGCACGTCATGGGCCGTACAGACGATGGCATCGCAGCCCTCGGCAATCTGCTCGCGAACAGCCTCAAGATCGTCGGCGCCGTTCGAAGTCACCGTAACGATATGATCACCATGTACCTGATTGGGCACGAGCAGATTATGCTCGCACTCAGTGGCGCCCATAGCTTCGAGCGCTCGACGACGATTTTCTTGAACAGCAAAGGGGTCATCGCCTACATGCGAGCCCAGGTTGAGCGAGGAGTACGCATCTTCAGAAACGCCACCGGTGCGCTCGGTAAAGGCAAAGCGGACATCGGATGTCGCGCCCTCCACCAACGTAACTCCATCATGGTCGACACGCGAAACGTTGTCCGCACGTGCTGCCATACTAAAGCCTCCTAATAACACAAGTACCGCGGCGTCGCCGCGCAGTCCGCGTTTATACGGCTGTCATACTTCCTTAAAAGGATACCCGCAGCGGTAGGGACCAAACGTAAAGGGAACGTAAGGAGATTGGAGGCTTTCGTTTACAAACGAGAAACAAAACGGGGTGCATCCAAATGGACACACCCCGTGCAGGTC
>USFK01000018.1 GCA_900553935.1 uncultured Collinsella sp. | reverse complement strand
GCCCTTTTGGAAAATCGCTCCTGGTGCCGCCTGCAGGCCTCCCGTGAATTTGTGGCACCAGCCCCACCTCGAAGCGCACGCGGCGGATCTTCTTCGGCTCGGCCCAGATGTCGCGCCCCTCGAGCAGGATGCGCCCCTCCGTCGGGCGCAGCAGGCCGTTGAGGTGCTGGATAAACGTGGATTTGCCTGACCCGGTGTGGCCGATGACGCCGAGAAACTCCCCCGGTGCGACCTCCAGATTCACCCCGTCCACGGCGCGGCGCTCGAAGGGCGTCCCGGCGCTGTAGGTATGGGTCAGGTTCTCTATTTTCAAAATCGGTTCCAATGGCTTACTTCCCTTCCGCGCCGTCAAACGCCTGGCAGATGGCGCGGGCACATTCCTCCACGGAGATGGCGTCCAGCGGCAGATCCATCCCCTCCTGATTCAGCTCATACAGCAGCTCCACCGTGTCCGGCACGGTGAGCCCCAGTGCGCGCAGCTGCTCCACGCGCCGGAAAATCTCGCGCGGCGGGCCGTCGAGCACCTGCTCGCCGTCGTTCATGACGATCACGCGGTCGGCCTCGAGCGCCTCGTTCATGTGGTGCGTGATGAGCACGACCGTGATCCCCCGCTCGCGGTTGAGCCGGTGGACGGTTGAGAGCACCTCGCGCCGCCCGACGGGGTCGAGCATGGCGGTCGCCTCGTCGAGGACGATGCACTCCGGCTCCATCGCGATCACGCCCGCGATGGCCACGCGCTGCTTCTGTCCGCCGGAGAGAAGGTGCGGCGCGTGACGCGTGAACTTCTCCATCCCGACGGCGGTGAGCGCGTCGTCGACGCGGCGGCGGATCTCCTCCGACGGTACGCCGAGGTTCTCCGGCGCGAAGGCGACGTCCTCCTCCACCACGTTCGCGACGATCTGGTTATCCGGATTCTGGAATACCATGCCGACGCGGCGGCGGATCTCGAGCAGACACGCCTCGTCGCGCGTGTCCATCCCCTCGACATACACCGCGCCGCCCGAGGGCAGGAGCACGGCGTTCATATGCTTTGCCAGCGTGGACTTGCCGGAGCCGTTGTGCCCCAGCACCACCACGAAGCTGCCCCGCTCAATCGAGACGTTCACGTCCTTCAGCGCGGCGCGGGGCTCCTCCCCCTCCTCCGCCGGGTAGGCAAAGGTGAGGTCTTTTGTTTCAATCATTGTCTGCATTGGCTTCTCTTTTCTTATGAAAGGGTGATTTATCTGCACATCCAGCGGCCCGTCGCGCCGCAGGGCAGCGCCATGCCCGAATCGGTGCAAGGCAGGCCCAGCTCATCCCACGCGAGCGCGTTGCTGCTGTTGCGCAAAAGATTGCCGACGAGCTCGATCTTCCGTTGGAGTTTGAGGACGAGCGCCTGTCCTCGCAAGAGGCAAAGCGTATCCTGCGCGAGCAGGGCCTCAACGAAAAGCAGATGAGGGGCAAGATTGACATGATTGCCGCCAGCCTGTTTTTGCAGACGTGGCTTGATCGTAAAAACGAGGAGGTTTCGCATGCCTAGCGCTTCCGATCCGCGCCAGCCGAATTGTACACGTCAGTCGGCGTCGCGCCCTGCCCAGCCTGGCCAGCGTCCGGCACAGCCGACCCAGCGCGCAGCTCAGTCTGCCGCGCGCCCGGTGCAGTCCTCCTCTCGTTCGGCCCAACCTGTTCAACGGACGGGTCAGCAGCCTTCTGCTCGTTCGGTTCAGCATCCGGCTTCTCACGCGGCTCAGCGGCCCACTGCTCGTTCGGCTCAGCCCGCAGGCGGTACTCGCTTTAAGCAGCAGGCACCTACCCAGAGAACGCAGGCCCCCCAATCGCATTCGCATCACGCTCGCGGCTCGCATGGCGTTGCTCCGGCGACCCGCTCGAGCTACAACACGCATGCTCGTCGCGGTGCCCAAAAGAAAAGCTCCCTGGTGCCTATGATTGTCGGCGTCGTGGTGGCCGTAATCGCGCTTGCTGCTATCGCTTTCTTTGTCGTGCCTGCCGTCAAGGGCTTCTTTACCGGTGAGGATACGAAGGTCACGGCTGGTCAGCAGGTTACGGTGACCATTCCCGACGGTGCTTCGGGCGATACGATCGCCTCGATTCTCTCCGAGAACCATATCGTCGATAATCCTAAGGATTACTACGCGGCGGTGAAAAAGCTCAACGCCGATATGTCGCTTAAGCCTGGCACCTACTCGTTCTCCACGCTCATGGATGCGACCAAGGTCGTCCAGCAGCTCATGGAAGGCCCCAACGCGGGCTCCAATGCGCTGACTATCCCTGAGGGCCTGACGGTCGATCAAGTCGCGGACCGTGTGGCCCAGGCCTACGACAGCATCTCTAAGGAAGACTTCCTCAATCAGGCCAAGGCCTCTAACTACGTGGACGACTATAGCTTCCTTAAGGGCGCCGCCAACGATTCGCTCGAGGGTTTCTTGTTCCCCAAGACCTATTCGTTGGGTGATTCGCCGACGGCCGATGATGTGATTCGCGCCATGCTCGATCAGTTTAAGACCGAGTACAAGTCGCTTGACTTTGCGAGCTGCGAGGCCAAGATCAAGGAACGCTACGGTGTGGAGATGTCCGACTACGACATCGTCAACTTGGCCTCTATTGTTGAGCGCGAGGGCCTCAACGCCGACCAACGTGCGCACGTGGCCTCGGTTTTCTACAACCGCCTTGCCGGCAAGCTCGACGGTCTGCGTTATCTCAACAGCGATGCGACCATGATGTATGTCACCGGCGGCGAGGTTACCGCCGACGACCTGCAGAGCGATAGCCCGTATAACACCTATAAGCACGAGGGCCTGCCGCCCACGCCCATCTGCTCTCCGTCGCTCGAGGCGCTCAAGGCTACCCTTGAGCCGACCGACTCCGATGACCTGTATTTCTACATTACACAGGACGAGGAGTATTTCTCGCAAACCTACGAAGAGCATCAACAGTCTTGGAATTAGCATGAGGATTTTTAGCCCCAAACGATACGTTGTCTCGGTCGACCGCATCGACCTTGATACCCTGTGGGCCGACGGCAAGCGCGCCATCTTGCTCGATCGCGATAACACCCTGGTGCCGCGCGACACCGAGCAGGTTCCCGCCGCGGTTTCCGCTTGGCTCGACGCCGCCCG
This sequence comes from uncultured Collinsella sp., assembly GCA_900553935.1. Classification (GTDB taxonomy): domain Bacteria; phylum Actinomycetota; class Coriobacteriia; order Coriobacteriales; family Coriobacteriaceae; genus Collinsella. Next base: position 11,755 of record USFK01000018.1, on the reverse strand, counting down.
CGCCAAAGGCTTTAAGCTGTGCATGGTGTCCAACAACTGGCATCGCGATCAGGTCATGAGCTCTGCACGCGAGCTGGGACTCGAGGCCATCAGCCACGCCATGAAGCCCGCCCCGTTTGCCTTGAAGGCGGGTCTTAAGCGCCTCGGCGCCACGGCAGACGAGGCGGTGCTGATCGGCGATCAGCTGTATACAGACGTGTGGAGCGGTAATTTTGCCGGTGTTGACACTATTCTGGTCAAGCCGCAGGCGACCCAGGACCTGTGGTACACGCAGATCTTCCGTATCTTTGAGCGCCGGGCCCTGCGCGACCTTCCCTGCGAGGAATAGGTTTCGCCATGTCTCAGCACATCAAACACGGCTGCGACCATATCTTCTTTATCGGCTTTTTGGGCGCGGGCAAGTCGACGCTTGCGCGCAACGTGGGCACTATGTTCAAGCGTCGATTCATCGATACCGATCGTTTGGTTGTGCGTCGATGCGGTAAGTCGGTGACCGAGATATTTGAGACCGAGGGCGAGGATCGTTTTCGCGAACTCGAGACCTCGGCACTCCGTTCGCTTCAAAGCGAACGCAGCCTGCTGGTATCGTGCGGGGGCGGCATCGTCGAGACGCCGGTGAACATTGAGCTGATGCACGAGATGGGTACCTGTGTGTACCTCGAGGGCGACTTCGAGGACTCGTTGCGCCAGATTCGTCGGTGCGACACGCGCCCCGATTTCCGCTCGCCCGAACATGCCGCGCGCCTGTTTGAGCATCGCCGTCCGCTGTATCGCCAAGCCGCCGATATTACCCTTGATATTCGCAATAAGTCCTTTGAGGACGTTTCCTATCTTTGTGCCGAGATGCTTTTGGAGCGTGGACTGCTATGATTCGCCGTCAACTCATCAATTTCCAAAATCGCAGCGTCGATGTCCGCGTCGGATTGGGCGCGTTCGAGGAGCTGCCGCGCATGTTTGCCTCGGCTGTGGGCAAGCCTAAGCGCGCGATGGTGGTTTGGAACGACGCCACATCCGAGCGATTTGGCGAGGTCGTCGAGCATGCGCTGATCGACGCTGGTTTTGCCGTGTCGCTGCTCGTCCTCGAGGTTTCGCCTGCCGGTGCTACGCTGGTCGATGCCGATACCGTCTTTGGCGCGCTGTCGGCTAACGGCATTACCTGCGATGATCTCGTTGTCGCTGTCGGCGACACGGCGACCTGCTCGGTTGTTTGCTGGTGCGCCAATCAGTGGTGCGGTCGCACCGAGTGCGCCTTGCTGCCGACGACGTTCGACGCCATGCTCACGGTCGCGACGACCATGAAGCCGCTTGTCGCCTCGTCGGCGCATGCGCTTCCCGCTATCGCGTTCCGTCCCGAGCCGGGCTTGGTCGTGTGTGACCTCGACCTTGTACGCGCGGCGGACCCCGAGGACCTCAAGCTCGGCTATGCGGTACTTGTTGGCACCATGCTTTCGAGCAGCAAGTCCCGCTGGAATCAGTTTACCGAGACCATTCCCGAGATTCTCGCGGGCGAGGAGGTCGCGCTCGTCAATGCCGTTCAGTGGTCTCAGACTGCCCGTAAGGACGTACTGATGGCCACGAACCCGAGCGCCCGCCCTGCGCTCGATTTTGGCAGGGGAGCGTACTCTGCGCGTCTGCCTGGGCAAAGCCGCGGTGCAGGTTCCTGCCTACCAGCTGCTGTCCGAGGGCATGCGCTTTGAGGCGCGCCTAGCACATGATGCCTGCGACTTTGATATCGATTACGTCTTTGAGGTCGATGACTGCCTGGAGGACTTTGGTATCGAGGAGCTTGCCTTCGATCTGGAGCCTGCCGCATATATCGAGGAGTTCCGCAGGCAGCAGTTTGTTCGCTCGAACCGCAGCATGTTGCCGCTGCCCGCGGCGCTCGGCGCCATTCGTCTAACGAGCGTTGAGGACGAGGTTCTCGACCGCCATGCTCACGCATACTTGGCTTCTCGCAAAGAACTTCTCTAGGATTTATTGACATACATCGTCTTTCGTATCATGTTGAGGGGCGGGTTTCCAATCGGTTGCGAATCGCGCGCGATTCCATCTTTCGATCGAGGCCCGTCCCGCTTTTATGAGGACAATAAGAAAGGAATCTGCATGTCTGAGTTTGCTGCCGGTCCTGCCGGTCGTATCGAGCGTGTCCGTGCCCTGATGGCTGAGCGCGGCTACGACGCTATCGTCGTGCGCGACGAGGCCAACCTTCGTTGGCTCACGGGCGTGAAGGGCGTCTTCGATTACACCTTCGAGTTCCCGCACGCTGCATTTATTACGGCCGACCAGTGCCTGTTCCATACCGACTCACGCTATCTCAACAGCTTTGAGGAGAACACGTCCGCCGGCAGCCCCTGGGTCTACGACATGGACGAGGGCACCATCCCCGGTTGGGTCGCCGGCAAGATCGCGGCTAACAAGTGCCGTGTCTGCGCTGTCGAGGACGACATGCAGATCAACTTCTACCAGGGTATCCAGCGTGGCCTTGAGGATCGTTCCGTCGCCTGCATGCTGCCGCTGATGCATGACGACATTCGCAAGATGCGCGCCATCAAGGACGCCGAGGAGATCGAGCTCATGCGCCATGCGCAGTCGATTACCGACGCCGCCTTCCAGCACATGCTCGGCTATATTAAGCCCGGTATGACCGAGAAGCAGGTTCGCAACGAGCTCGAGAACTTTATGTTCGCCAACGGCGCCGACAGCCTGGCCTTCGGCTCCATCGTGGCGAGCGGCCCCAACACCGCCAACCCGCATGCCGTCCCGAGCGACCGCGTGATCGAGAAGGGCGACTTCGTTCTCATGGATTATGGCGCGGGCTATTGCGACTACCGCTCCGACATGACTCGTACCGTCGTGATGGGCGAGCCCACGCAGGAGCAGCTCGACTTGTACGCGCTCGTGCGCCGTGCGCACGAGGAGTGCGTCGCCGCCATCCATCCGGGCGTCGAGGGCAACGACATTTTCAAGCTTTCCAAGAAGATCATTGGCGATGCCGGCTATGGCGATTACTACAACCATGGTCTGGGCCACGGCGTGGGCATTGACATCCACGAGCTGCCCAACTTCAACCGCAACAAGAATATCATCGAGGTCGGCTCGGTTATCACCATGGAGCCCGGCGTCTACCTGCCCGGCGTGGGCGGTGTGCGCCTGGAGGACTACGGCGTGGTCACCGAGAACGGCTACGAGCCCTTCACCAAGACGCCGCATGACCTTCACGTCATCGATTGCTAGTCTACTTCGGTAGATAGTTTGGGGCGGGGCCTCCGGAGCAATTCGGACGCCCCGCGTTCTCTTTTTATGCGCTCGCTGCAGGCGCCGTCTGCAAGTGTATAATTTCGCTCGTATGTAATTTGGACGCTTGTGCGTTCTGCCCATAACAAGAAAGGTCGCTATGCCTACCATTTCTACCGCCGACTTCAAGAACGGCCTCGGTCTCCGCATTAAGGACAAGGTCTACACCATCGTCGAGTTCCAGCATGTCAAGCCGGGCAAGGGCGGCGCGTTTGTGCGCTACAAGACCCGCGACATCAAGAGCGGCCGCGTCGTCGAGAACACCTGCAACGCCGGCACCAAGTTCGAGAGCGTCATGCTCACCACCCGTGAGTTCCAGTACCTCTACAACGATGGCACCGACTACATCTTCATGGACAACGAATCCTATGAGCAGGTTCCCGTTCCCGAGGACATGGTGGGCGAGAACTCCAAGTGGCTGCGCGAGAACGACATTTGCCAGCTGCTCTTCGCCGACGATGAGCTCATGGGCGTGACTCCGCCGATGTTCATCGAGACCACCATCGTCCAGACCGACCCGGGCTTTAAGGGCGACACCGTCCAGGGTTCCACCAAGCCGGCCACGATCGACACCGGCGCTGTCATCCAGGTCCCCATGTACCTCAACGAGGGCGAGGTCATCAAGGTTGACACCCGCGACGGCAAGTTCGTCTCCCGCGTCTAGCAACCAACTCTTCTAGGAGGACTCATGCCCCAGGAAATCAAGATTGACGGCATCGGCATTTCGCCCGATGTTCTGACCGCCATCGTCTCGCGCGCCGTGTCCGATGTCGAGGGCATCGCCTCCGTTGGCGTCAAGGACCTTGCCACCAACCTTGTCTCCATGATGCTCTCGTCCAAGGCCCCGGCTTCCGAGCCGGCGGTCGAGACCGAGGTCGTCGGCGACAAGCTCGCACTCACCGTGCGCGTTGTGGTGTTCTTTGGCTATCCGTTCAAGAAACTCGCCGAGGCCGTTCGCGCTGCCGTGGTCGCTGCCATCGATGCCCAGGTGGGCGTTGAGGTCGAGCGCGTTGACGTTTGCATCGACGGCCTCGTTTTCCCCAAGGAGTAACCTTTGAGCCTTAAGGTTTATCGCGGGCGTACGCTTGCCCGCAGTCAGGCGCTGCAGCTGCTGTTCCAGGCCGAGGCCACGGACAGCCCGCTCGAGCGCGTCCTCGAGGGCGATTTCCTGATCTCGAAGGGCCCCCTCGACCCCTATGCGCTGGAGCTGTGCCGCGGTGCCTACGAGCATATCGATCGCATCGACTGTGCCCTGCGCGCCGTCGCCAAGAACTGGGATCTTATGCGCATGCCCGGCGCCGACCGCAATCTGCTGCGTATCGCCGTCTACGAGATGCGCTTCCTCACCGACGAAGAGGTCTCGGACGCTATCGTGATCAACGAGGCCGTCGAACTTGCCAAGGCCTATGGCACCGACCAGTCCGCGTCGTTCGTCAACGGCGTGCTGGGCAAGATCGCGCGCAGCGAGGAGTTGCCGGGCGAGGACCTGTACCAGGAACTGCTGGCCGAGGATCGCGCTCGCGAGGAGGCCCAGGCTGCTGAGGCTGCCGCCAAGGTCGCTGCCGCTCAGGCTACCGCCGGTGTACTTGCCGAGGATGTGGACGCTGCTGAGGCCGTCGAGGCCGACTCCGTCGAGGAGTAGCCATGCCAGAGGGTTCTGTCCGCAACTTTGACGAGATTTCGGACCGTCTGGACCAGATCATCGCTACCGTTCGCTCCAAGGATACGTCCTTGGAGCGTTCACTCGATCTGTTTGACGAAGCGATTGAGCTGGGCTCCCGCGCGGTCGATATGGTCGACAAGTTTGAGCTGACGCCGCGTGAGGCCGATAAGCTCGAGCAGGAATACGATGAGGATGCGGCAAACGAATCCCAGGATAGCTAGGCCGCATCTCCGGATACGAATGGTTGATGGCATTCATGAAACGCGTGCGTCTTGATGACGAACTGATTTCACAGGGCATCTGCGCCGATCGCGCGGATGCCCTTCGCACTCTTATGGCCGGATTGGTCTCGAGTGGCGGCGAGCGCTTGACTTCGCCGGGCCTTAAGGTGATTCCGGGTCTGCCACTGCACGTGAAGGGGCGCATTCCCTATGTTGGCCGCGGCGGTCTTAAGCTCGAAGGCGCGCTTGATGCGTTTGGCATCAATCCGACGGGCCTTAGCTGTCTGGATGTGGGCTGCTCTACCGGCGGCTTTACCGATTGCCTGCTCAAGCGCGGAGCTGCGACCGTTGTCTCGGTGGACGTGGGTCGCGCCCAGTTTGATTGGTCGTTGCGTCAGGATGATCGCGTGACGCTGCATGAGCGCACAAACGTGACGCAGCTGCCTGAGCTTGGCTATGCCGGTGCCATCGACCTGGCTGTATGTGATGTCTCGTTTACCGGCATCGCGAATATCATCGACGCCGTGCTGGCGTGCCTGAAGCCTTCGGGTTCGTTCTGCACGCTCGTAAAGCCCCAGTTTGAGGCGCCGGCTGCGCTGGTGGGCGAGCGCGGTATCGTGACCGACCCCGCCGTCCGCCGCGATACGCTCGTGGCGGCGATTGAGCTTTTTGCCGCCAAGGGCCTGTTCCCGCTTGACGTGTGCGTGTCGCCCATCCATGGCGCTAAGGGCAACGTTGAGTTTTTCCTGTACGGCATAAGGTTTGCCCCTGGTGAACGCACCGACGATGAGCTGCAATCCCAGGTATCGGCTTTGAGCGAGAAAGCTGCAACGCTATGAAGGTCTTTCTGGTTCCCAATTACTACAAGCAAGAGGCGGTCGAGAGCGGCCTGATGCTCGAGCTTTGGCTTTCGCGCCAGGGCTACGAGGTCGCATGGGCTGCCGACCAGCGATCGAAGATTCAAAGCACGCCTGATATTGATGGCTCAGATCTGGTCATTACGCTCGGCGGCGACGGTACGTTGCTGCGCGCTGCCCGCATCCTCAACCATCGCGAGATTCCTATCCTCGGTCTTTCCTATGGTCACCTGGGCTTTTTAACTGCTGCGAGCCCCGAGGAGCGCGACATTCTGCAGGTTGTGAGCGATGCTCTGTCCGGCGAGCTCCACGTGAGCCGCCGCGCCACCATCGCCGCGGATATTGTGTCCGTGCGCGAAGACGGCGCGAAGGATGTCGTGCGCACGTTTGCCCTCAACGATATGGCACTTACGCGCGGCCCCCTGTCCGATATGGTCGAATTTGACATCACGGTGTCCGGCCATCATATCGACCGCCTTCGCGGCGACGGTGTCGTTGTTTCGACGGCGACCGGCTCCACCGGCTACGCGCTTTCCGCCGGCGGCCCCATTGTCAGCCCCGATTACACGGGTATGGTCTGTGTGCCCATCGCTCCGCATACCATTCAGGCTCGCGCTTTTTTGACCTCGCCGAGTGATGTCGTCGAGATCTTTATGTCCGATGACCGTCCGAGTGTTCCGGCGATCGCTATCGATGGACAGTTTATTACCTGCGATGGCACCGTTGAGAGCGTGGCCGTGCGTCGCGGTCCCGGCGACGTGCTGCTGCTCGATTACGGTCCCGAGAGCTTCTATAACTCGGTGAGCCGCGTGTTCTATGGAGTGCGCCATGATCGATGAGCTGCAGGTTTCCAACATCGCGCTCATTCGCGAGGCGACGTTGGTTCCGAGTGCGGGCCTAACGGTTTTGACCGGCGAGACCGGCGCCGGCAAGACCGCGCTGCTCTCGGCGCTCAAGCTCATTTTGGGCGAGCGTGCAGATTCGTCGACGGTGCGCGAGGGAGAGGCGCTGGCGAGCGTCGAGGCGCGCTTGTTCGACGGCCCGCACGACACGGAGGGCTTTACCGTGCAGCGCAGCCTTTCTGCCGAGGGTCGCAGCCGCGTCAAGATTGACGGCCGCATCGCCAGCGTGCGCGAGCTCTCCGAGCGCGTCGGCGTGATGATGGATCTGTGCGGCCAGCATGAACATCAGCGTCTGCTCGATCCGGCGCATCATGTTGCCATGGTTGATGCCTGGGCTGGTCGCTCTGCGCTCGAGGCGCTCGACCGTTACCGTGCCTGCTTCAAGGCGTCGCGTGCGGCTGCCAAGGAGGTCCGTCGCGTGGAGGAAGCCTCACGCGCGCAGGGGAGTCGCGTCGAGGAGGCGCGCTTCGCCCTGGAGCGTATCGCCGAGGTCGACCCCAAGCCGGGTGAGTATGAGGAACTCGAGGAGCTGCTGCCGCGCTCCGAACATGCCGAGGTACTGGTTGCCACAGCTAACGATGCCCATGCATCGCTTGCCGCCGAAGGTGGAGCGCTCGATGCCGTGAACAGCGCCGTGGCAGAGCTTTCCCGTATGGCTACCGTTGATCGCAAACTGGGCGACATTGCCGATGCGCTTTCGGATGCCTGCATCTCCCTTGAGGATAGCGCGAACGAGCTTCGTGCCTATCGCGATGGCGTCGCCTTCGACCCGCGCGAGCTCGCTCGCATGCGTGAGCGGTATTCCGACCTCAAGGGCCTGTTGCGTCAGTGGGGTCCCACCATGGACGATGTTTTTGCCATGCGCGATCGCTCGCAAGAGCTGCTGTCCCTGGTCGATGATGGCGATGAACAGATCAAAAAGGCGCGTGAGGCACTCGGGAGCGCCGAGCGCGAGCTGTTCGCTGCCGCCAAGGCACTCAAGCGTGCGCGTAATACCGCTGCTCCGCGTTTTTGTCACGAGGTTGGCCGCCAAATGGCGCGCCTGGAGATGGGCGGCGCCGAGCTCGTTTGGGAGTCGCGTGATCTTCCGCGCGCCGAGTGGACGCCGGCGGGTCCTTCAAGCTACGAGCTTTTGTATCGCAGCGGTGTCGGCTTGACGCCGCGTCCCCTGCGCCGCATTGCCTCGGGCGGCGAGCTCAGCCGCGTCATGCTGGCGAGCAAGGTGGTCTTGGGTAATGCTGACGGCGTCGACACACTGGTATTTGACGAGGTCGATGCCGGTGTCGGCGGCTCCACGGCTCGTGCTCTTGCTGGTGTGCTGGCCGATCTTGCCGCTACGCATCAAGTGATTGTCGTAACCCACTTGGCGCAAGTCGCCGTCATGGCCGACAAGCATTATGTTGTCAGCAAGGAGCCGGGCGATGTTCCCCAGACGCATTTGGACGAGGTAACCGGCGAAGCGCGTACTGCCGAGATCGCCCGCATGCTCAGCGGCGATCAGTCCGAGGCAAGCTTGGCCCACGCAAAGCAGATGCTCGAAGAAGTTCGAGGCTAGGTCGTATCAGCGGTGTTGGTGGGACAAAATAGACTGAAATTTTTGTCCCACTACGCGTTTTACTCAACGACCTTGTCCGGCTGGATGAGCTCCTCGTAGTAGCTGATATGCTCACGCGCGTCTTCAATCTCGGGCAGCAGGAAGTTGTAGATGACTTCGATGATCATCGTGGCGCTGATCTTGGAGAACGCAAAGTCGCCCGTCGTCAGTAGCGCTTCGTGGTTGACGGTATTAAAAGTGTAGTCTGCCAGACGCGCGAGCGGGGATTTGCTGTCGCTGCTGATGACGACTACGGTTGCGCCGCAGTTGCGAGCCGCTTTTGCCATGCGATTCAGTCGGCGCGATTTGCCGGAGTTTGAGATTAGCACGATGACGTCACCTGGGCGTAACGTGAGCGCAAAGCCAATTGATGTCTCGCTAATGGTGCTCGCCATGCAGCGCAGGCCCAGCTGCGAAAACTTAAACGTCGCATCGAGCGCGACCGCGTTGGTATTGCCCACAGCCGCAAACTCAATAACCCCTGCATGCTTAAGGGCATGCACAACAGCCGCCAGCGTATCGTGGTCGATCCCGTCGATGGTCGCATTAAGCTCGCTCACCTTGGCAGCCAGGATGTTCTTGAGGCTCTGCTCCATATTGTCGAGCGAGACCTCGTCAGTCAGGCCCTCGTTGCGCTGGCTTTCCAAATCCCTCGCCAACGAAAACTGAAAGCTGCGGAAGCTGCCAAAGCCAAGCTTGCGGCAGAAGCGCGAAACGGTCGCCTCGGACGTGGCGGCGGCGCGCGAGAGCTGAGCCGCCGTGAGGCGTGGCGCCTCGGACTGGTGCTCCAATATATAGTCGACAATGCGCTGCTCTGACTCGCTGTATCCCTGATGGGTACTAATGAGGGAAAGTGCGCTCTTGCTACTATCGGTCATGGATGGCTCCTGGTTGGCATGATAATCGGACTCGTTTTGTAATGTCATAGTATAGGGGGATTTTCAATTACAAGATACACCTTGCCGTTTCAAGTGTTGATGGTAAACTTTCACCTACCGTTTACGGTTATGAAAGAACCTTTCACCGGAGAATTGCGCCTTGTCTCTTCTCACGCGGACGGTAGGTTGGTATCTTTCAGTTGTGGAAAAGCGCGCAAGGACGCGCGTGTAGGGGAGCGCCTGCGGGCGCAAAACTTAAAAAGGAGGGACACATGGCTAAGTTTGACATCATCGCCGCCACCGGTTGCCCGACCGGTATCGCGCACACCTTCATGGCGAAGGAGGCGCTAGAGAAGGCAGCTGCCGAGCGAGGTCTGACCATTAAGGTTGAGACCCATGGCCAGGTCGGTGTCGAGAACGAGCTCACCAAGAGCGAGATCGCCGGTGCCAAGGCCGTCGTCGTCGCAGCCGATAAGGATGTCCAGGCGGAGCGTTTCGCCGGCAAGCGCATGGTTTCCGTTGGTGTTTCCAAGGCCCTGTCCGTTGAGGCAGCCGGTAAGCTGATCGACCGCGCGCTCGCCGCCAAGGGTGACGACTCGGTTGCGGCTGCTGCCGATGTCGAGGATGAGGTCGAGGAGAAGGAGTCCATCGGCCACATCATCTACAAGCACCTCATGAACGGCGTCAGCCACATGCTGGTCTTCGTCGTCGCCGGTGGTGTCCTGACCGCCGTTTCGTTCCTGTGGGGCATCACGTCCTTCGATTCGACGGCGTCTGACTACAACAGCTTTGCCGCTATGCTCAAGATCATCGGCGGCATCGCCATGAACCTCATGGTTCCCGTGCTTTCCGCCTACATCGCCGAGTCCATCGGCAAGCGCCCGGCACTCGTCCCCGGCTTTGTTGCCGGTATGATCGCCATCCAGGGCCTGCCCGTTAACGCCGAGACCGGTATGATCGACGCCGGCGGCACCGGCGTGGGCTTCGGCTTTTTGGGCGGCATCGTCGGCGGCTTCCTCGCTGGCTATGTCATCCTGCTGCTCGAGAAGGTCTTTGCCGGTCTGCCCAAGAACCTGGACGGCCTCAAGGCTATCTTTTTGTACCCGCTGTTCTCGACCGCCATCGTCGGTCTGGTCATGCTCGGCATTTCCGGCCCCATGGCTGCCATCAACACCGCCATGATGGACTTTCTCAAGGGCCTGTCTGCCTCTGGCGCCGTTGTCCTGGGTCTTGCCATCGGCTGCATGTGCGCCTTTGACATGGGCGGCCCGGTCAACAAGGCTGCTTACGTCACCGGTACCGCCATGCTCACCGAGGCTCTGGCTGCCGGTGTCGGCACCGACACCTACAACTTCGGCACCAACTTCATGGCTGCCGTTTCCGCCGCCTGCATCGTTCCGCCGCTGATCACCACCTTCGCCGTCATCGTCGGCAAGAAGTACTTCAGCCAGGAGGACCATGACGCCGGTGTCGTCAACCTCATCCTTGGTTGCACCCACATCACCGAGGGCGCCATTCCGTTTATGACCAAGAACATCTGGCCCGTCATGCCCATCATGATGCTCGGTTCCTCCATCGCTTCGATCCTGACCATTATGTTCAACGTCCACGATCCAGCGCCCCACGGTGGCTTCCTGGTCCTGCCCGTTGTCGAGAACGGTCCGCTGTGGGTCCTCGCGATTCTCATCGGCGCTGTGGTTGGTGGCATCCTGTTCGTCGCCTTCAAGAAGTATGACTTCGAGAAGAACCAGAAGGCCGCTCCTGCAGCCAAGCCGGTTGAGGCCCCCAAGGCCGCTGCTGTCGAGTCCCCTAAGGCCGAGGCTGCCGACTTCGTGAAGGTCGAGAACGTCTTTGTCGCCGAGGACTTCGCTTCTCGTGACGAGGCCCTGAGCTTTGTCTCCAACCAGGCCGTCAAGGCCGGTATTGCCGGCGACGCCGACGCCGTGATGAACGCCTTCCTGGCCCGCGAGGCCGAGGGCACCACGGGCATGATGGAGGGCTTTGCCATCCCGCATGCCAAGTCCGACGCCATTACCGAGGCCGCCGTCATCGTCGTCAAGGACGAGTCCGGCGTGACCGGTTGGGACACCATGGACGGCGCTCCCGTCAACGTGGCCATCGCCCTGCTCATCCCGGGCGCTCAGGCTGGCACCACGCACCTCAAGATCCTGTCCAAGGTCGCCGAGGCGCTCATGGACGAGAACTTCCGTGCCACCGTCAAGGGTTCCAACGACGCCGCCGAGATCGCTAAGACGATCAACGCCCGCCTGGTCTAATCCAGCAGTCAGCGAATAATATCGCCCCCTGTAAAAAGGCGGAGACCCTCACCAGGGCCTCCGCCTTTTT
>USFK01000017.1 GCA_900553935.1 uncultured Collinsella sp. | reverse complement strand
AACATGAGCATTGACCTGCATTTATACATATAATACTACAACAAAATTAAGGCATGCAATGGCGGCTGCTGGATAGACGCATTCAATGAGCTTTGACAAATGGCGTCGATCGATAAAGTCACCAATTGCGTAGTAGACGGGAACCAAAAAGACGAGGAAAAGCCCCATGCCCCATGTGCCGTAGACAATGCCGAGCGCCAGATAGGCGAGAGTGACAAGTGCGGGGAAGGGAAACTTGTTCCATGCACGTCCGACCTTGGTGTGGAAATACTTGCCATGATGGTCGAGCTTGTCGTGTGCTTCCTTCCAGCTGGAAAACGTCTCGCCGTCGATGGTGACGGTGCCGTCGTCATTGGTACGCACGCTATGTCCATCGTCCTCAAGCGTATCGATATGCACGCCGCCCGGCCCCACATGCACCTCTTCGCCCTTGCGCTTGTTGGTCACATAGATGCCGCTCCAACCAACATGGACTTCCTCGCCTTTATTGGGATCAATGACGTGGATACCGCGCGCGAGGGAAATATCGACAAGTGGTTTGTCGCCGCAATCGGCGTGCTCAGCAGAATCCTCAGCCTCGTCAGCCACATCCGCCGTCTCGGTGTCGGCGCTACCGTCCTCCAGGTCGTCGGCATCGTTGGCCGCCTCCCCATATAGCAGCTCGTCCAACGACACATCATACAGCGCGGCGAGCGCAATGAGGTTATCGGTATCGGGTGAGGACTCGCTGCGCTCCCATTTACTGACAGCCTGACGACTCACACCCAGCTGGGCAGCAAGCGTCTCCTGAGAAAGGCCGGCAGCTTTACGGCGATCGACGAGGCGCTGTGCCATCGCAAGATCCATGGTGGTTCCTTTCGTGTGGTGACCGTAATCGAATGAGCCGAGTATGCCGAGAACAACCGGTAGCGACCACCATTTCTAGTTAGAATCTGCCCCAACCCTACCGCAACTACCGGTAGCAACCATCATGACCAGCAATTATGTGACAAATGTCAGTGCGCGCAACAGCTAAGAGCCCGGCTCAAAAGTTGCGGTGGAATAGTTCCTAAATTCAGCCATTTGCGGGCTAAGCAGGAACTATTTCACCGCAACTTAATTTCAGACCAGGCACCCGCAGCAAGAAGACGAATAGCCTCGGCGAGTATGTAGACGAAGGGCCCTCCGACCCCGCCCGACGATTTCGATTGGCGACCTTTGACGGAGTCAAGGGAGGAGCCAAATCGAAATACGTCGGGCGGGGTCGGAGGGCTCGATGGGATGGATTCCAGCCGAGACTATTCGTCGCCGAAGCTGATGCCCAGCGCCTTGGCCTCGCGCACCAGATCGCTCTGGGGGTCGACAAACTTGAGCTTACCGGCGACCTCCTCGAGCGGCATGTGGCACATCTTGCCGTCGCGCAGGGCGATCATGTAGCCAAACTCGCCGCGTAGGCAGCCGAGCGCCGCCTCGACGCCGCACTGGGTCGCAAAGATGCGGTCCTGAGCGTCGGGCTGGCCGCCGCGCTGCGTGTGACCGGGGATGGCGACACGGGTCTCGCGACCGGTCTTGGCCTCAATCTCCTTGGCGATGTCGTAGACGATCGACGGGCTCGTACGCTCGGCGAGCTTCTTCTTGTACTCCTTCTTGGGCAGTGCCGCGTCCTCCTTGGAGATGGCGCCCTCGGCGACGGCCACGATGGTAAAGCGGCTGCCGGTTTCCATGCGATGCTCGATGGTCTTGATGACGTTATCCATGTCGTAGGGGATTTCGGGAATCAAGATGACGTCCGCGCCGCCTGCGACGCCGGCATACAGCGGGATCCAGCCAACCTTGTGGCCCATGATCTCGATAACAAACACGCGGCCGTGACTCGAGGCGGTAGTGTGGATGTCGTCGATGCACTTGGTGGCGACGTCTATGGCGCTCGTAAAGCCAAACGTCAGCTCGGTGCCCCAGGTGTCGTTATCGATGGTCTTGGGCAGGGCGATAACGTTGAGGCCTTCTTCGCGCAGGCGGTTGGCGGTCTTGGTGGATCCGTTGCCGCCCAGCATAAACAGGCAGTCGAGCTGCAACTTGTGATAGGTGTGGACCATCGCGGGCACCTTCTCGACGCCGTCGGCCTCGGGAGTATCCAGGCGCTTGAACGGCGTACGGCTCGTGCCCAGGATGGTGCCGCCGCGGGTGAGGATACCGCTAAAATCGGCGGGCGTCATGACGCGGAACCTGCTGTAGATAAGGCCCTGGTAACCGTCCTCAAAACCGTAGATCTCGATAGGCTCTTCGCTATTGGTCATGAGTGTTTTGACGATGCCGCGCATGGTGGCGTTGAGCGCCTGGCAGTCGCCGCCACTGGTAAGAAGACCGATCCTGAGCATGATGAATCCTTCCGGGCAAGTTATAACATGCGCATAAGTTTACCCCCGCACACTGTTGATACAGGGGTAAAACGTGTTAGCTCAAATGTATAGAAATGTAAGCAGCGTCAGGCGAGCGTAAGGACGACGGGCCTGGCTCCTTACAACGCGAAGGCGTCGACGTCGCCCCAATGGCGGCGCAGCGTGATGGCGGCAGCGGGCTCGGTGTTGTCAAAGACGACCGACCACTGCGTGTTGCTGGTGATGTCTTCCGGATTGGGCTCTTGCGCTGCAGCGCGTAGGGCCTTCCAAGCGACTGCCTCGTCTTGGGCGCCGGCATGGGCGTCGAGGACATCGGCGATTGCGACGGCGCGTTCCTTGCCATGGCCCAGTTCGCCGTTCTTTTGGTTGGGTAGCACTTCGGCACCATAGCAGGCGTAGAAGTTCGTAACCTGGCGCACGGGCGTCGCCTTGCATGCGCGGTCGGGGTCGCGCGGATCCCACTCTACTACGCGCGCGTCACCGGCGGCGTCGTTGATAAAGAAGTGGTAGTCGCGTCCGGCCATGGCGTGCATGTCGTAGGCAGAAAGCAGGTCGACGGCCTCCTGCGTGGTGGCCGCGCGGTCGAGCACCAGGCGGATGGCGAGCGAAGTGTTGATGGCGGGGCGCTGCGTGTCCTGGTCACAGGGTTTGGAATCCAGGGTGAGCACGGCAATGGACACGCCACATTCGTTGACGCCGTCGAGCTGGGCAAACGGGCCCATCAACGCCGCGGCGCGTCCGGCGACGGAGCCAAGTGGAGTGTTGGCGCCCAGGTTGTTAAGGGCGGCAAACCCGATGGAGGCATAGCCGTCGCGCGGGTGATTGCGCACCAGCAGTGCCGAGGTGTCGTCCTTAAAGTCGTAATTGCGACCGGTGCGCACGCGGCCTTCGGCATCCACGGCGACAAAAGCGCTGCAGGCAAACTGGGGCGCCTGGACATGTGCCGGCACGCCGGGGAGCACCTGAGCCACTACGGCATCGATGTAGGCCTGGTCGTCGCGCACGCCAGCGGTGATGATGCGATCAAGATCGTAGTCGTAGGCGATGTCGATTGCGTACAGGTCATAGCCATCCGCATAGTCGGTCAAGCGTTTGAGCGACGCGGCGGACTTGATTTGCTTGCAGTAAACGATGCCGGCGGCAGCGGCAAGGCCGACGGCGACTCCCGCGACACCGCAGGCGATGGCAATGTTACGTGGCTTCATGACGGCTCCTTTTGTCCTGTTAGCGTAATTGTCGCAAAAGGAGTGCGGACATGATGGCTTAACTTGGCGAGCGGCGCGGGATTAAACACGGAATGAAAGGCACGGCACTGGCGCGGCGGGGTATGCTGGAGGAGACCATCAACCCAGTGAAAGGGGAGAGCATGACGGATCAGGAAACGCCCGAGAGCGCGCATGTGACGGCCGACGATATCGAGGCCGCCAACGACCTCATCGACTTTATCGAGGCATGCCCCAGCATGTTCCATACGGCTGCGACCATTATGGCCGAGCTCGACGAGGCGGGCTTTACCTACCTGCCCGAGAATGCGGCGTGGGATATCGAACCGGGCGGGCGTTATTACACGCAGCGCAACACCTCGAGCGTCGTTGCCTTTAAGGTGGGCGAGGACCTGGCCGCGACGTGGGGCGAGGACGGCGTTGCCGGCGACTACCATTTTCAGCTCACGGCGTCGCACAGCGACTCGCCGACGTTTAAGGTCAAGGCCGTGCCCGAGCTCGACGGCGCGGGCGAGACACTGCGCCTGAACACCGAGGCCTACGGCGGCATGATCGACTATACGTGGTTTGATCGCCCGCTGGCACTCGCGGGCCGCGTGCTGGTGCGCGAGGGCGATCGCATTGAGAGCCGCCTGCTTGCCACCGAGCGCGAGGTTGCCATCATTCCGAGCCTTGCCATCCATATGAACCGCGGCGTTAACGAGGGCTTTGCTCCCAATCGCGCCGTCGACCTGTGCCCGCTCATCAGCGCCGGCGAACTCAAACAGGGTGACTTCGATGCCCTGATCGCCGAAGAGCTGGATGTTGAGCCCGAGCAGATCCTGGGTCGCGACCTGTTCCTGGTCAATCGTCAGGATGCGCGCATTTGGGGCTGGGCCGACGAGTTTATCTCGACGCCCAAGCTCGATGACCTGGCATGCGCCTATACCTCGCTGCAGGCATTTTTGGGTGCCGAGAATGCGCACGACATCTCGGTCTTCTGCTGCTTTGATAACGAGGAGGTTGGCTCCGAGACCAAGCAGGGCGCCATGTCGACGTTCTTGGCCGACGCGCTGCGCCGCATCAACGGATCGCTGGGCTTTGACGACGAATCGTACCACCGTGCACTTGCCGCCTCGATGCTCGTGAGCTGCGACAACGCACATGCCGTGCACCCCAACCACGCCGAGAAGTGCGATGCCCACAACCAGGTGGTGCTTAACGGCGGTATCGTCATCAAGGAAGCTGCCAACCAGCACTACTGCACCGATGCCTTTAGTCGCGCGGTGTTCCAGGCCATCTGCGATGACGCTGACGTACCCACGCAGGCCTTCGCAAACAAGAGCGATATGGCGGGTGGCTCCACGCTCGGCAATCTGTCGAACATGCAGGCGAGCATGCATGCCGTGGACGTGGGCCTGCCGCAGTTGGCTATGCACTCGAGCTACGAGACCGGCGGCGTACGCGACGTGATGTACGCCATCCGCGCTCTCACCGCCTTCTACGAGCGCGACCTAACCATCAACGGCGCCGAAAGCGTGGAGCTCTAAAACCTGCCAAAAAGGGATGTTCATTTTGGCAGGTTTTATCTGGGCAAATGCCGCAATGCCAACAGCTGGACGGAATTGTTAAGACACCGCTGGTCGAGCAAACGTCAGCGAGCGACGTCCAGAGCGAACAAGTTGGCATGAAAAAAGGCGAGGCATTGACCTTCTGGTCATGCCTCGCCTTTTGAATGACAAATTGTCGTTCTGGACGTTGCGCAGCGTCGGCCGGTCCGCCGTTCGTAAGAACGGCGGAACCCTAGTGTTCGATCCAGCAGCGGAGCGTCTCGCCGGCCTGAAGGTGGCGTAGGTTCTCGGCGGCGATGTCGACCACGTTGTTGAGCGTGGCTGCCAGGTGGAACCAACCGGAGACGTGCGGCGTGATGAGCATGTTGGGCGCATCCCACAGGGGGCTTGCCGCGGGCAGCGGCTCGGGGTCGGTGACATCGACCGCGGCGCCGGCAAGGTGTCCGGACTCGAGTGCTGCAACCAGGTCGTCGGCAACCACAAGGTCACCGCGGCCGCCGTTGGCAAAGAAGGCACCCGGCTTCATCGCGGCGAAGAACTCGGCATTCGCAAGACCGCGGGTCTCGGGCGTGCTGGGCATAAAGGATGCGACGATATCAGCCTCGGCCAGGCGCTCGGACAGGGCGTCCATGCCGTCCATGTCCTCAAATACAATGGGGTAGACGAGCGGATGACGCTTGATGCCGCGGACGTGCGCGCCCATGTTGCGGCAGAGCGTGGCGAAGTGACCGCCAATGTCGCCCGCACCCAGCACCAGCACATTGGCATTTTTGAGCGAGGTGACCGGGCCCAAGTCCTCCCAGCGATGCTCGCGCTGCAAGTCGTGGTAGCCGGGCAGGCGCTTCATCATGGAAAGGACCATGGCAAACATGTGCTCGCTCACGGCCTGACCGTAGGCGCCGATTGAGCAAGACAGCTTGGCTTCAGCCGGCACGGTGCCGGCGGCAAGGTAGTCGTCATAGCCCGCGGTCTGCAGTTGCAGCAGTTGAAGGTGCTCGCATGCGGGGAGCATGGCAGGGTCAACGTTGCCCAGAATCACGTCGGCGTCAGCGACTTGCTCGTGCGTGACAGTGTCGGCGCTCGTGTAGATAAAGTCCTCGCCCGGAGCGCTCGACTCGAGGATCGCTCGATGGCGGTCGTTGACGGGCAACAAAACCAAGATGTTCACAGCAGTCCTCTCCGTTCAACCTGCCAAAAAGGGACAGGTTTATTTTGGCAGGTTTTATCAGGCAAAACGTTCAAACGAAACGCCGGATGCATGGACGGTTGCAAGTCCATGCATCCGGCGTCCGTGCGGCTACCAGCTCAGCAACTCGTAGCCGTCCTCGGTCACCACGAGCTGTACCTCGCACTGGGCCGAATCGCTACCGTCCTTGGTGCGCACACACCAACCGTCACCCTTGCTAATCTTGATGTCGGGCGCTCCGGCGTTGACCATGGGCTCGATGGTAAAGACCATGCCCGGGGCCATGATGGTGTCCACGTCGGGCGCCTCGGTGGTAAAGCCCACAAACGGGTCCTCGTGGAACTCCTTGCCAATGCCGTGTCCGCCGTACTCGCGCACCACGCTAAAGCCGGCGTCCTCTACCGTCTTTTGCACAGCCTCGGCCATAACAGAGAGCGGCAGCCACGGTTTGACGGCGGCCAGGCCCGCTTCCACGCTGGCGCGGGTCACGTCGACCAGGCGCTGGCGCTCGGCCGAGACCTCGCCGATGCAGAACATGCGGCTCGAATCGCTAAAGTAGCCGTCCAGAATCGTGGAGCAGTCCACGTTGATGATATCGCCCTCGTGCAGCACGTCCGTATCGCAGGGGATGCCGTGACAGACCACATCGTTGATCGAGGTGCATACGCTCTTGGGATAGCCCTCATAGTTGAGGTCGGCCGGCGTGCCACCGTGCTCGATGGTGTAGTCGTAGATCATCTGGTCGATCTGGTTGGTGGTCATGCCTGCGGCGATGTGCTCGCCCACGTAGTCAAGCACGCCCACGTTGATGGCGGCCGAACGCTTGATACCCTCGATATCGGCGGGTGTCTTGTAGAGCGTGCGGGGCAGAACCTCCCAGCCCTCTTCCCACAGGCGCTCGAGGCGCTCGTCGAAGGCGCTATGGCATTTCTTATATTTTTTGCCGCTGCCGCACCAGCAAGCGTCGTTGCGGCCGGGCACGGGTCCATTGTCAAACATGGCTAACTTCCTTTCATTCGCAGCTAGTATAGCCCACCCACGCGTCCATAAAAGTTGCGGTGATATAGTTCCGATTTAAGCGGTTTAACAGCATAAATAGGAACTATATCACCGCAACTGATGGGGCGGGATGGTGGCACTAGCTGCTGCGTGGTTTTGCTAGTAGCTCACCTGGCAGGGAATGCCGAGGGCTTGGACGCGCGCGGCAATGGCGTCGAGCACCTCGGGCGCCGCTTTAGCAAGGCCGGCGACCGGTGTCTCGCGCGCCACCGTGTAGATGGTCGCTTCTTGCGGGCGAATGCGCTCAAGCGCCGCGAGCCAGGGGGCAACGTACTCCTCGCCGGTGTTGTCGATGAGCTTGCCCTGATACTCACCGGTCAAAAAGATCGTCTGGATAATAACGTGACCGTCAAAGCTTGCGAACGTCTCGATCTGGTGCTCGACGTCGTAGGGGCCGACAGGCTGGTCGAGCAGCTGGATAAACGCCGGGTCGACCGTATCGAGCTTAAGAATGTTGTCGTCGACCATCATGAGCGCATCGTGTACCTGGGGACGGTCGGCGCGCGTGCCGTTGGATAGCACAGCAATCTTGGTGCTTGGGGCAAGTTCGTCGCGCAGTGCGACGGCACCGGCGATGGCCTGCGGAAACTCCGGCGCGGCGGTGGGCTCGCCGTTGCCTGCGAAGGTGATCACATCGGGGAGCTCGCCCTCGGCTGCCATCTCGCGCAGCTTTGCCTCGAGCGCGTCGAGCACCACGGCAGCCGTGTTATACGGCTCGTGGCAGGGGCGCTCGGCGTTGAGGCCGTTTTCGCAGTAAATGCAGTCGAACGTGCAGATTTTGCCGCTGGCCGGCATCATGTTGACGCCGAGCGAGAGACCAAGGCGGCGGCTGCGCACCGGTCCAAAGATGGGGCTGGCATTCAAAAACGTAGACATAGACATATGCTCCTCAAGACAATTGTGCCTAAGCATAGCATCGGCTCCGAAGCAAGGTGCGGGCTCTTGCTTTACAAGTTTCGTTTTTGCACGTCGCTCATTATGCCGTGCCATGAAAAGCCTCAGGTCGGGTACAGTTAATCTGTTAACAAAGCGTAAAGCAATGCGGGTCTATCCAACCGTACTGACGGGCAACTGGATGGGCATTGACGATGGGAACACAGTATGGATTTTACGGTTGAGAATGCGGGCACCACGATCGCCTGTCGCGAGTATGCCGGCCCGGTTGTATCGTCCGATACGCCCGCCTTGGTGTGCGTGCACGGCGCCTGCGTCGATGGCACATTTTTTGACGGCATCGCCCGCGAGCTCGCCTGTGACTACCGCGTCATTGCCTACGACCGCCGCGGTTGCGGCGAGAGCGGCGACGCTGCAGACGGACGCTACGACCTCGCCGCGCAGGCTGCCGACCTGCAGGCCGTTATCGAGCATATTGGCGCTCCGGCAAACGTGCTCGCGCACAGTGCCGGTACGCTGGTGACGCTGGAGCTCCTCCGTGCAAACCCTGCCATAATCTCGCGTGCGATTCTGCATGAACCCGCCGTGACAAACGAGGGTGCCGGCCTGGGCGCGGCCCCGGTTTTGCTCGAGATGATCGCCGCGGGAAAGGTCTCGAGGGCATTACGGGCCTTCCTAGGCGCCATCGGCGATTCGGACCCTCAAGCCCCCAAGTTAACCGAGGCAGAAGCCAAGCATGCCCTGCGCAACGGCCGCAGTTTCATGGCAAACGAATACGAGACCACTATGACCTACGTTCCCGATTGGAATCGCGCCCGCGCATCGAAAACGGTGGCCGCCGTATTCCTGGGCGAGCTCTCGATTGGCACGCCCCGCGAGGCGGGCACGAGGACAGCAGCTGAGCTTTTGGACTGCCCGCTCGTAACGGTTCCCGGCGCGCACAACGGGCTGCGCGATCGTCCGACAGCGACCGCCCAGGCTGTCCGCGGGATCCTGGGGCTCTAGCGGCCGAATCATCAAACGGGCTTCTTTCGTAGACGTTTCGGCTGTGTTAACAAAGGTGCTCAAAATCCAACGTCTGCGGCTTCAACCCTACCGTCCGCCAACTCATGAAAAAGAAACGGTATTCACGTGTGTACCTGCATCGACAAGGTGCTACCCTTGTAACATTTGGCACCCACTGCTACCAAGCAAAACTACTGAAAGGGCCCCCTATGCTCAATAATCACGAGGCCAATCTAACCGACGAGGAGGCTGCCGCCGAGGTCGCCCGTGTCGCGAAGACCTACCCCGTGGTACGTTTGCTGTCTGTCGATCAGATTAAGGGCGATCCTAACTGCCTGCTCGCCGGCGAACGGTGTCCCTGTCTGCGCCAGTCAAGTCTTGAGGCCTTGGCGGCAGGTTCCGATGAGGTGTCGGAACGGCTGCTCAACGATGGCGTTGAGTACCGCGCTCGCCTGCGCCCTCTGAAGGTCGAGGGCGAGCCTCACGTCCTGCTGATGGTGCGTCCGATTGATGAACAGGAGACCGCAGAAGAGGACCTTGTCTACACCGACGTGCTGACGAGCGTGCGCAATCGCCGATATTACGAGGAAAAGCTTCGCAGCGCCCGCATGCAGGCCGGTGTGGCCATGATCGACCTTGATGATTTTAGGGTCTTCAACGATACCTGTGGCCGTCATGCCGGCGACCTTGCACTCGGTGCGGTGGCGACGGCCATACGAGGCAGTATTCGTTCGACTGATGAGCTTGTCCGCTATGGTTGCGATAAGTTTGTGGCCGTCATGCCCAATATCCCCTCCGATGACTTCGCCCGTCGTCTGCGTCACGTATCCGATGCCGTTCATTCCGCGATTATTCCGGGCCATGAGCGTGTTAGCTTGACAGCATGTGTTGGTGGCGTTCGCATTAATGGCGAGACGGTCGATGAGGGCGTTGGCCGCGCTGTCCAATTACTGAGCCGCGCTAAGGCAAAAGCCGGTACGGTCGTGACCGATACCGATTCCGTCGATACCTTCCAAAGCGAAAAGCCTTCGGTGCTTATCGTCGATGACTCCGAGATGAACCGAGCTATTCTCAGCGAGATGCTCAAGGACGAGTATTGCATCCTCGAGGCCGATAGCGGTCGTGCAGCGCTCGACATGGTCGACCGCTATGGTGATGAGCTGTCGCTCGTGCTGCTGGACATTGTCATGCCGGGCATGAACGGCTTTGAGGTGTTGGGCGATCTGTCGCGCCGGTCGATTATTGACAATCTGCCTGTCATCATGATCTCGAGCGAAGATTCCGACGATGTGGTGCTGCGCGCGTATGAGCTGGGTGCCTCGGACTATGTCAACCGCCCGTTTGACTCCCGTGTCGTGCGCCGCCGTGTAAGCAACACCATCCGCCTGTACGCCAAACAGCGCCGCCTGACGAGCCTGCTGTCCCAGCAGTACAACGAGCGCGTAAAGAACAGCCGCATGCTCATCGACATCATGGCCGGCGTCATGGAGCTCCGCAATGGCGAGAGCGGCAGGCACGTTACGAACATCGAGAAGCTGACCGAGCTGCTGCTTGGCTGCCTGGTCCACCGTAGTGACAGCATCTCCCTCGACAACGAGGAGCGCTCCACGATTGCCCTGGCTTCGGCACTGCACGATATCGGCAAGATGTCGATTGACGATGCGATTCTCAACAAGCCCGGGCGCCTCACGTCCGAGGAGTTCGAGATTATGAAGACGCATACCACGATCGGCGCCGACATGCTGCATGAGCTGGGCCGCCATCACGCCGGCAATGCGCTTATGGAATATGCGTACCAGATTGCGCGTTGGCACCACGAGCGCTGGGACGGCAAGGGTTATCCCGACGGCCTTAAGGGCGACGATATCCCTATCGCCGCGCAGGTGGTGTCGGTGGCCGACGTGTACGATGCGCTGACGAGCGTCCGCGTGTACAAGGATGCTATTCCGCACGAGGAGGCGATCCAGATGATCCTGGACGGTAAGTGCGGCACCTTTAACCCGCTGCTGCTCGACTGTCTGCTCGAGGTGCAAGACCGTATTGCCGAAACATTGGCGCGCCCTGCCGAGGTCGTTGCGCTTCCTACGATTTAGTTTGACCAAAGGAGTTTGAATCCATGATTTCCATGCGCGAGACGTATGAGAAGATCGGCGCCAATTATGATGACGCTTGCGCTCGGCTGATGGGCGAGGAGATGCTTGCCCGCTTTGCCCTCAAGTTTTTGGATGATGAGAGCATGGACAAGCTGGAGGCTGCCATGGCGGCAGGAGACGCCAAGGAAGCGTTTATGGCGGCGCACACGCTCAAGGGCGTGAGCCAGAACCTGGGATTCGATAATCTGTACGAGCCGGCGGTCGTGGTGACCGAAGCGCTGCGCGGTGCCGATACTGTTGACGGCGCTCGTGAGGGAATGCATGCGCTGCAGCAGCAATATGCAGCCACGATGTCGGCCTTACGCGAGGCGGCTGAATAAGAGCTTACGTGCATTGTGATGACTATGAGCGTGGATAATCTCCCGTTTTAGGCCCGGTGGCGGTCTCAAAGTGGGAGATTATCCACGCTCGTTCGGTAAGTGTCCAAAAATTCACTCTCTCGCACCGGCTGGGCTTCCCACATGCAATCCATATCGTTGTTCGATAAACTATTCCGATAACGATAGATTCGATGAGGGTGAGTGTATGTCCAACAGCGTTCAGCGTATGGCCAAGGCGGGCGAGACTGTAAGGAAGCTTGGCTTTTGCATGGCGGTCGTTTTTGCGGGAATGCTCATCGCTTTTGCCGCGTTGGTTGTTTACGTGATCTGGTATGCGGTTGCAAACGTTGTTTCTGTCGATTCTTTCGGTGTCGTGACGCTTCTCGATGGCGGGAGCATCGTTATCCCAAGCGGGCTGTGCCTGGCACTCGTCGTGAGTGTTTCGCTTGTCGTTTTGTGCGGAATCAGCCGTGACATTTCGCGGGGCGTATCGCCCTTTACCAGGGCGCATGTGCGGCTTATCCGTGTTCTCGCGCTTGCCTTTGCTGTTAACGCCGCGGTTTCGCTTGTTGGTGCCTATGGATCGGTCAATCTTGCCATTGGTGGGCTGGAGCTTTGCGTCGTGCCTCATTCCTTCGTTATCGCGATTTGCCAGGGCGTTGCCTTTGACGCGGGGTCGCTTATCGGCGCGGCCGTCTGTTTGTTTGTCTCGGTGATCTGGAGCTATGCCTCGCTGCTCCAGGAGCAGTCTGACGAGCTTGTGTAGGAGGAAACATGAGCTATCTCATCATCGAGCTTGAGACGCAGCTGCTTAAGACCGGAAAGACCAGCTCTGATCTGATTCGTGCCACGGGGCATACTCCGGCTAATATTTCTAAGCTAAGAAACGGAAAAATTAAAGCTATTCGTCTTAAGACGCTTCTTGAAATCTGTGATGAGCTTGATTGTCAACCGGGAGATATTATTCAGCGCGTGAGCGAGAAAGAGCTCGAGGAACTTATTGTCGAGCGCGCGAAGAATGCCGTGAGGCAGATGCGGGATGGCAGAGGCAATGAGGCGTCGCTTCCGACATCGGTCTTCGCTGTCGATTTGAGCGACGAGTAGCATAAAGCGAACAACTATAACGAAATATCAGTGTAACGGAACCCGTGTCTAACACGGGTTCTTTGTTTATTAATTATCTTGACAAATATAAGTTATCGGCAAACAATAACAAACATGAAAAACAATAAAAGAATGGAGGAACGATATGAGCGGTTTTGTTATCAAGCAGAACGGGAGGCCAATGAGCGCATCAACGATAAAGCTATCAAAGGTGTCAAAGCGCTATGGAAAACGGCGTGTGTTGCATGACGTTTCCTTCGAGGTGGGTCAGTCTGAGCTTTGCGCCCTTGTTGGTGCAAACGGGGCGGGTAAAAGCACGCTTATTAAAATAGTGCTGGGCCTCTGTGGGCCATCGTCGGGGAGTGTGGAGCTCTTTGGAGGCAAGTCGAAAAAAGAGCTGAGTCTGATGCGGACGCGTGTCGGCTATGTGCCAGATTCCAGCGGAGCATACCAATCCCTCAGTGCGGCTGAGAATCTTCGGATCCGATGTGCGGAATGGGGGCTCGATGAGAAACGTGAGGTCCCTCGCGTTTTGAGCCTTGTCGGGCTGGACGTCGATGAGAAAAAGAGCGTGGGCAGTTTTTCTCTGGGAATGAAACGGCGGCTGGATATAGCTACGGCTTTGTTGGGCGATACCGACGTACTCATTTTCGATGAGCCGGCAAATGGATTGGATCCGTTGGGCATCGAGAGTATATGGGCCCTTATCGGTCGATTGAATCAAGAACAGGGCAAAACCATGCTTATTTCTAGCCACGACTTGGATGAGCTGGCATCGGTTGCAACATGCTGCCTGTTTCTCCATGACGGCGAACTGCTGAAAAAGGAATCGATGGACGTCATAAGGGATGAGGCGTCGTCCTTAAAAGAGTATTACAGGCGCTTGATGAAGGCGGTCTCGCTATGAAGCGGGCGATCCATCCCATAAAGGCAGATATGATGCGTTTGTACAGGATGTTTCCGGCGAAGCTTGGTCTTGCGCTTATGCTGGCGTTCGGCCTTCTCTTCGGTGTCTTTCTAAAAAACGGAACAACGCTGCTCGCCTCTGGCAATAGCGTTTTTGGGGAGGATATTGGTTTCGTCTGGAATGTAATCGATCCTTCTGCACCCGATGAGTCCCTTGTGCGCAGTGCTTTTGCCGGCACCTCTCTGTTCGTTCCACTCATCGTTTGCCTGGCGATTTTACAGGAGCGCGGCTATGAAGAGGGATACCGAATTTCTTCAGCAAGAGGTCTTACCCGCTTTTATGGGGCTCTAGCTCATGCGCTTTCGTCTGCTTTAATAATTGGCGCAGCATATAGTGCGCTTTGCTTTCTTCTGTTTGCAATAGCCATAATACGTGGAGGGCATAGCTACGCGCATGGCATGCTGGCTGCATTTTTGCCTGCAATGATAGTCAACACCGTATTGGTGATATCGGTTGCGCTGGAGACGGTGACCATCTATCGGATTACAGGCAGTGCTGTATTGAGCGGGGCTGCAATAATAATCGGATTTGTCATGAGCTTGACGCTCTACGGAGCCTTCCTTCAGGCACCTATACCATCCTTGCGATGGATCTTCTTCCTTCCTGGGCCGTACCTTGGAGTCGGATGCGCCCTTGGGTATAGCGATATGGGGCAACTGGCGCTTCTGGGCTATGGCGTGGCAGCCAGCTGTTTATCGGTATTGATTTACGCTCTCGTGAGCTTTCGTGCTGGGGGTGTGCTCAATGGCTCGTCAGATTAAAAGATTCCTCCATTCAGAATTGAAGCACGTGAGTAAATGGACGTACGCCTTAATCCCGGTAATTTATGCGTGCATGGTGGTATTGCAGCTTAATTCTTTCCCGATGTGGTTCTGCAGCCTCCGTGAGAACAGTTTCTTGGGCTTCTTCCCAGACCCGACGCTTCGGCTATCGGCGGAGGATGTCCTTCTATTTGGTAATGCAGAGGTTTTTCGCGGTCTGCTGTTCAACGTAGCCCCGTTGGCTCATGCATTGTTCTTTCCGTTCATCGCGGCTTGTATTGTGCCGCGCTTTGTCAGTTCGGGCTTTGTCGAGGAACCGTGGGGGCTGTCGGAGGCTCGGGGAGGGAAGCGGGCGTGCGCTACTGTTGCACGAGCGATACTGTCTTCACTTGCCCTTTTGGGCGCTTTTGTCCTGTCGAGCGTCGTTTTGTACTGCCTTAACTGCGCAATCGTTTTAGATGCTCAACAGCATCTCAACCTGCATGTATTTTGCTATCGACTTGTTCTTGCAGCTGTTGCCTGCCTTGCATACGTGGTCTCTTGCGTGATCGTTGTTTCCTACTTTGGATCCGGCTTCGGTCCGATTGGCATGCTGTTGCTTGTCAACGTCGTAGCGATCTACATACAGGTCGGGGTCAATTCCATGCTTCCGCTTCCGTCTTCGATGCTCATGTGGATTTGCGGCGTGACCCCGTTGGAGGATAGTCAATGCACTTCGATTTTAATTGACTGTCTCATAAACGTAGCAAGCGTTTTTGCCATTTGCTTTACCGTCGACCGATTGCGGTCGAGATTTCTTTGATTGTTTGTGAGGGATGAACATACCGAGCGTATCAAATACAGGGGGCGGGCACCGTAGTTGGTGTCCCCCCCTGTATGGGTAGCTTTAGCCTGTGTGGTTCGCGAGCTAACGAGCCTGCTTTACCTTAGCTGCTGCCTCGACAAACGACTTCCACAGGTTAAAGTCGGTCTCGAGCGTTTGCCAGGTGTACTCGGGGTGCCATTGCACGCCCAGGCAGAACGGCTGGCCCTCGACCTCGATGCACTCGGGCACGCCGTCGGTTGCCTTGGCGACCAAGCGCGTGCTTTTACCCAGACGATCGACGCAGCAGTGGTGTGCGGAGTTGGTCTGGATCAGCCTGTGCCCGCCAACCGCGCGCTCCAGCAGCGAGCCCGGCACGACCTCAACAGGATGCACAGGGTCGTTGAGCACGTGGGTATGGCGCCACTGTGTGCGGCCCTCGCGCGCGCCCAGGCTCGGCACGTCCATGCACAGGGTGCCGCCGGTGGCGACATTGAGCAACTGCGTGCCTCGGCAGGTGGTAAAGAGCGGCTTTTTGGCGCAGAGCACCTCGTTAACCAGCTTAAACTCAAAACGGTCGCGAATCTCGCAGCACAGTGTGGGGTCGTAGGGGCGCTCGTCGCCCCAGCGCTTGGGGTTGACGTCCGGGCCGCCAGGAATGGCGATACCGTCGGCGATTTCCACGTAATGACGGATGACCTCGATGTCCTCGGTAATGGACATCTGCAGCGGCAGGGCGCC
>USFK01000016.1 GCA_900553935.1 uncultured Collinsella sp. | reverse complement strand
GAGAGCGGCCTGCACGGGTGCCTTCTCGGACTCGGAGACCTTGTCGCCAAGCTCGTTCAGGGTCTTCTCCGTCTGGTAGATGACCTGATCGGCTGCGTTGTGGGTGTCGACCTCATCCTTGTGCTTCTTATCCTCAGCGGCGAACTGCTCGGCCTCCTTGACGGCCTTGTCAATGTCCTCCTTGGACATGTTGGTGGAGGAGGTGATGGTGATGTGCTGCTCCTTGCCGGTGCCCAGATCCTTGGCGGACACGTTCACGATGCCGTTGGCGTCGATGTCGAAGGTGACCTCGATCTGCGGCACGCCGCGGCGGGCAGCCGGGATACCGGTCAGCTGGAACTTACCGAGCGACTTGTTATCGCGGGCAAGCTCGCGCTCGCCCTGGAGCACGTTGATCTCGACACTGGTCTGGTTGTCGGCAGCGGTGGAGTAGACCTCGGTCTTGGAGGTCGGGATCGTGGTGTTGCGGTCGATCATCTTGGTCATGATGCCGCCCATGGTCTCGACGCCCAGCGACAGCGGGGTAACGTCGAGCAGCAGGATGCCCTCGACGTCGCCGGTGAGCACGCCGCCCTGGACGGCAGCGCCGTCGGCAACGACCTCGTCGGGGTTCACGGACATGTTGGGCTGTTTGCCGGTCATGGTCTTGACCAGATCCTGGACGGCGGGCATACGGGTGGAGCCGCCGACGAGGATGACCTCGGTCAGATCGGAGAGCTTAAGCTTGGCGTCGCGCAGGGCGTTGGTGACAGGCTGCTTGCAGCGCTCGAGCAGGTCGCGGGTGATCTTCTCGAACTCGGCGCGGGTCAGCGTGTAGTTGAGGTGCAGCGGGCCAGACTGGTTCATGGTGATGAACGGCAGGTTGATGGTGGACTGCTGGGCTGCGGAGAGCTCCTTCTTGGCGTTCTCGGCGGCCTCCTTCAGACGCTGCAGGGCCATGGGGTCCTGACGCAGGTCGACACCGTTCTCCTGCTGGAACTTATCGGCCATCCAGTCGATGACGCGCTGATCCCAGTCGTCGCCGCCCAGGTGGTTGTCGCCCGAGGTGGACAGAACCTCAAACACGCCGTCAGCGAGGTCGAGGATGGAGACGTCGAAGGTGCCGCCGCCCAGGTCGAAGACCAGAATGCGCTGGTCGGTGCCCTGCTTGTCCAGGCCATAGGCCAGAGCAGCAGCGGTCGGCTCGTTGACGATACGCTTGACGTTGAGGCCGGCGATCTTACCGGCGTCCTTGGTGGCCTGACGCTGGGCGTCGTTGAAGTAGGCCGGGACGGTGATGACGGCGTCGGTGACGGTCTCGCCCAGATACTTCTCGGCGTCGGCCTTCATCTTTGCGAGCGTCATGGCGCTCACCTGCTCGGCGGTATAATCCTTGCCCTCGATATCGACGACGGCACGGCCACCCTGGCCCTCCTTGACCTCATACGGCACGGTCTTGATCTCGGAGGTGCACTCGGAGTACTTGCGGCCCATGAAGCGCTTGATGGAGAACACGGTGTTCTTGGGGTTGGTGACCGCCTGGTTCTTAGCGGCCTTACCCACGACGCGGTCGCCGTCAGCACGGAAGCCCACGACAGACGGGGTGGTGCGGTCGCCCTCGGCGTTCACGATAATGGTCGGAGAACCGCCCTCGAGGACGGCCATTGCGGAGTTAGTAGTACCAAGGTCGATACCAAGAATCTTACTCATTAGAAATTCCCTCTCTCTTTTGCGTTCGCGCCGCCTCGACGATCTGTCGCGCGGCGCTTCGGCTTGTCTTTCAGGATGTAGTGTATCCCCTTATGGGCCGGAATATACAAAATCTAAGTCAATTCATATAAGATTTCTTATTGCCAAGAGTTTAGGTTCGCAAATACGCAGGTAGATGCACTGTTTGAGTTCTGGGCAGACCTATTGCGATCTATGTAGAGTTGACTGAGGTGCGAGCCTGGGGCGTGTGGAGCAGTCTGGGGCGGCCTTGGGGAAAGCGCGTCCCAGTCTGAGCGTGAATTCCGGGACGCAGTTTCCGCAAGCACGCTCAATCGCCCTAGATTTCAAGTCACCTATAGCTAACATTTGCGCAGCTCAACGGCCTCACCTGCATGTTTTTTAGTAAGCCGCGGCATACTCGGCGAACGGTATGAAGATGCCGGCCAGAGGGTATTGCAAACGGTCGCTCCCGTGGTATGTTTTTGCCCGAATCAAACCGACGCACATCGCCTGTAGCGTCGGTCAACAGAGAGGAAACTACCATGGCTCATCCCGTAATTGATGCCGACGAGTGCATCGCTTGTGGCGTTTGCGTCGACTCCTGCCCCGCTGGCGTTCTGGAGCTCCAGGACGTCGCTACCGTCGCTGACGAGGATTCCTGCGTCGCCTGTGGCGCTTGCCAGGACGCTTGCCCCGCCGGCGCGATCACCGAGATCGTCGAGGAGTAATAACTCCCCCACTTGCACACTCACAAGTACACCGTGCACAAAAAGGAGGCCTCCGCATCGCCGCGGAGGCCTCCTTTTGTTTGTATAGGCAGCTAATTGGGGACGGGGCTACCTTGGCAGTTGCGGTGGAATAGTTCCCGATTCATTGCTTAGGTGCCGATTTTAGGAACTATTTCACCGCAACTTATAAAGACAGTATCGGGCTAAGAGAGATCATCCTCGTAGGGCATGAGGTCCGCCAAGTAGCCTTTCTCCTTGAGCATGGCCTCGATCTCGTCGAGGGTTTGCTCGTCTTCTGCCGCAATGCGGTGGAAGTGATAGCCGCTGGTTACCGTCAGCAGCGGAAAGCTCTTGCCACTGGCAATGTCATGCAGATAGCGCTCGATATCGCGGCGGTTACGGATATCCAGATCGGCTGTGATCTTGCCGTACACGCGGTGGTTGACGATCACGTTGAGCACGGCGCCGCCCGCGTCGACGATGCTCGTGAGCTCATCGCCCGCCTGCTCCACGCTGTGGCGCACCTTGACCAGACGCGTGGGCACAGCCGGGCTGCTCGCCGCCTCCTGTAGTACATAGCCGCGATTGGTGGCGACGATATCGTGCCCGTCGGCGCGCAGCAGGGCGATGTCCTGCACCACGACCTGACGGCTCACACCCACCTCGTGGGCGAGCGCACTGCCCGAGACAGGATCCTTGGCTCCCTCGAGCACGGCCATGATGGCACGGCGACGCTCGCGGGCGTCCATTATTTACCGTCCAGCAGACGCAGGTGCTTGAGTGAGAGGTCGAGAATCGGCGCAGAGTGCGTCAACGCCCCCGAGCTGATAAAGTCAACACCCAAGTCGGCGAGCGCGCGGATATTGTTGGCGTCCACGTTGCCCGAGCACTCGGTCTTGGCGCGACCGGCGATAAGCTCAATCGCGGCAGCCATGTCGTCGTGGGTCATGTTGTCGAGCATGATGATGTCGGCGCCGGCCTCCACGGCCTCGCGCACCATATCCAGGTTCTCGCACTCAATCTCGACCGTCGTGGTAAACGACGCATGGGCGCGCGCCATCTCAATCGCGCGCGCCACGCCACCGGCGGCGTCGATGTGGTTGTCCTTGAGCATGACAGCCGTCGACAGGTTGTAGCGGTGGTTGCTGCCGCCGCCGATCTCGACCGCGGCCTTCTCGAAGACACGCATGCCCGGTGTGGTCTTGCGCGTGTCGACAAGCACGGTCTTGGTACCCTCGAGCGCCGCCACCATGCTGTGTGTGTAGGTGGCGATACCGCTCATGCGCTGCAGGTAGTTGAGCGCCACGCGCTCGCCCGAAAGCAGCACGCGCGC
Organism: uncultured Collinsella sp.; assembly: GCA_900553935.1. Taxonomy (GTDB): domain Bacteria; phylum Actinomycetota; class Coriobacteriia; order Coriobacteriales; family Coriobacteriaceae; genus Collinsella. Next base: position 13,301 of record USFK01000016.1, on the reverse strand, counting down.
GTCGCCGCGCACCTGGCCCACGTGGTCGCCGGCGTGTACCTCGTCACCGTCGGCAACATCAAAGAGCACTGAGCTCTGCGGATCCAGCAGCTCAAAGGTGCGGGCGAACACGTCCAGGCCAGCGATGATGCCGTCGGCCTTGGCGATGAGTTCCACCGTGGCGGGACGCGCCGTGGGGCACACGCTCGCCGTGCTCACGTCCTCAAACGTAATGTCCTCGCGCAAAGCCTGCAAAATCAGATCATCGACGACGAGCTTCATGGTAATGGGATTCATGGTCTACTCCTCCACGGCCTGCGTGCCGGCGGCACGGGCCAAATCATCGATTGCAAGGGTATCGGCGCTCAGGGCGCGGTGACGCCCGTCAAGCGCGGGCTCACCGGCCTGCTCCACGGCCAGCGACTTGCCGGTGCGCATGTACCACGCGGCGCGGCGACCCCAAACCAGAGACTCGAGCAGGCTGTTAGAAGCCAGGCGGTTCTTGCCGTGCACGCCGTTGCAGGCGGTCTCGCCGGCGGCGTAGAGCTCGGGCATCGAGGTGCGGCCGTCCTTGTCGACCCACACGCCACCCATAAAGTAGTGCTGCGTGGGCGTGACGGGAATGGGCTCCTCCAGGATGTCGCGACCGTCCTCAAGACAGCGCGCGCGGATGTTAGCGAAGTGCCCGGTCACCACGTCGCGCTCGACGGGGGCAAAGCTCAGCCACTCGTGCTCGGTGCCGTCCTGCTTCATCTGCTCGCGAATAGCGGCGGCGACAACGTCGCGCGGCTGCAGCTCGTCGGTAAAACGCTCGCCGGCGGCGTTGAGCAAAATCGCGCCCTCGCCACGGCAGCTCTCGCTGATCAGGAAGGTGCGACCCGGCTGCGGCGAGAACAGGCCCGTGGGGTGGATCTGCACGTAGTCCAGGTGCTCCATCGTAATGCCGTGCTCCTGCGCGATGTAGCAGGCGTCACCGGTGAGCTGCGGGTAGTTGGTCGAGTGGTCGTACACGCCGCCGATGCCGCCCGTTGCCCACAGCGTATGGAGGGCATGGATCTTAAACGGCTCGCCGGCATGCACGCCCTCGGCGGCATGTGCCAGCTCGTCGGCGGGGCGAGCTGAATCGCCCTCATCCACGGCAACGGCGACGACGCCGGTGCACACCGTGGCGCCATCGCGCTCGGCGGTCAGGATATCGGTCATGGCAACGTGTTCGAGAATCTGCACGTTGTCCAGCTTGCGGACAGCCTGGAGCAGTTTGGTCGTAATCTCCTTGCCCGTAATATCGGCATGGAAGGCGATGCGCGGGCGGCTGTGCGCGCCCTCGCGGGTAAAGTCGAGGCTGCCGTCGGCCTTGCGCTCAAAGTCCACGCCCATGGCCAGCAGGTCATTGATGACCGAACGGCTCGAGCGAATCATGATGTCAACACTCTCGCGGCGGTTCTCGTAATGGCCGGCGTGCATGGTGTCCTCAAAGAAGGCATCGTAGTCAGGACCCTCGGGCAGCACGCAGATGCCGCCCTGCGCGAGCATCGAATCGCACTCATCGACGGCGCCCTTGGAGAGCATGATTACGCGCGTGCTCGTCGGCAGATTGAGGGCAGCATACAGGCCCGCCACGCCGCAACCGGCAATGACGACGTCACACTCCATATCGGGGTATTGTTTGGTTTCCACAGGAATCCTCTCCTTTGTGATGTGACTGGGGAACCGCCCCTCATGTCACATTGGCTTAGCGCGCCGCGTACTCGAGCATGCGGTCGAGCGTGAGCTTGGCCTGATCGGCGGCCTCGTCCGACACGCCGATCTGCACCTCGCCCTCGCCCGTCTCCAGACAGCGTACGAGCTTTTCGAGCGTGATGAGATCCATGTTGACGCAGGTGGGCTGCACCGCGGGGAAGTAGAACTTCTTGCCGGTGCCCTGGCAGCGGCGCTCGAGCTCGTAGAGCACGCCGCGGACCGTCACGATGATGAACTCGCTGGCGTCCGACTCCTCGGCGTACTTGATGATGCCGGCGGTGGAGCCGACGTAGTCGGCCTCGGCAAGGACGTCGGCTTTGCACTCGGGGTGCGCCAGTACGAGCGCGTCGGGATGCGCTTCCTGCGCGTCGACGATCTGCTCGACGGTGATGATGTGGTGGCGCGGGCAGTAGCCTTTGTTAAGCAGGACGTGCTTTTGCGGCACCTGCTCGGCTACGAAACGGCCCAGGTTTTGGTCGGGAATGAACAGGATATGCTGCTGCGGTAGCTCGGACACGATCTTAACGGCGTTGGAGCTGGTGACGCACACGTCGCTCCAGCTCTTGATCTCGACCGTGGAGTTGACGTAGCAGACCACGGCCAGGTCGTCGCCGTACTCGGTGCGCGCCGCGTCGACCGTCTCGCGCTTGACCATGTGAGCCATGGGGCAGTCCGCGCCCGGCTCGGGCAGCAGCACGGTCTTGGTGGGGTTGAGCAGCTTGGCACTCTCGCCCATAAACTCCACGCCGCACAGCACGATGGTCTGCTGCGGCAGGCTCTTGGCGAGTTTTGCCAGGTAGAAGCTGTCGCCGACGTAATCGGCAACGGCTTGGACCTCGGGCGCCACGTAATAGTGTGCCAGGATCACCGCGTCACGTTGGGTTTTTAGTTGCTGAATAGCCTCGACGAGCTCTGCGGGCACCAATGCCGCGCGCTCCGTTGCCGTCGTTGCCGATGCCAGGCCGGCCGCAATGTCGCGTACAAGCTCCGACGCATCCATGTTCGCGCTCTGTGCCATCAAGGCCCCTCTCTTTTGGCGAATCTTGGGGCTTTAGTATGACACCTTGCTTTACAGCTGACAAGACAGCTGTAAAGCAAGGTGTAAAGTTGAAATAAAGATTCAATTTCGGGCGGAGTTTTTGTCCACAGGGGCGACCTCGCGGCGGCACAAAAAAGGGGTCCGGCTTGTCAGATCCGGACCCCTTAGGAACAGGGCAGCAACTAGGCGCGGCGCTTCATGGCGAAGGCCAGCAGCAGAACTGCCATGCCAGCTGCAAGTACGCCACCAGCCATGGCGTACGTACCGTCGCCGACCGAAGGCAAGGCGCCCTTGCCGGTCTTCTTCTTGGACTTAGAAGTCGTGGTCGTCGTGGTCGTGGTGGTCTGGCTCGAATCGGGCGTCGGCTTGGCGGCCTCGGCGATGGTAAAGGTCGTCTCTGCCGTGCCCGTGGTCGAAACCACGCTCAGCTTATGCTCACCAACACCAAGCGTCTTCACGAAGCTCGTCTTGAGCGTCACGATCGTGGAACCCTCGGTGAGCACGTAGTTCTCGGCATCGACTTCCTTGTCGTCGACCAGCACCTTCTGGAAGTACTTGATCGGCGCGTTCGAGCGGAAGCTCAGGTCTTTGGCGGTGTCGACTGTGATCGCCTGGCCTGCGCCCTCGATAATCGTGGGTGCCAGGATCGCGATGTCCTCGGTTGCGCCCTTCTCGCCGCAAGCCGTGCACTCCTGGTGCCTCTCGCCCTTGGCCTCGGTGGTCGCCGGCTTGTCGACAACCCACTCAAAGGTGTGCTCGGCCTTGTCGAGAACCTCGCCGCAACGGCAGATATGCCAGTGGTTCTTGGCGTCGTGCGCCCAGCCGGAGCCGTCGGGCTCGTGCTTGAGCACACCCTCGACCGTCACGTTCACATCGCCCTCGACGTCCTTGAGCTCATAGGTACCGTCGTCAGCAAGCTTAACGGCCTTGCCATTGACGTTGACGGCATAGTTCTTGCCCGTAAAGTACGCGCCGTCGATGCTGATGGCGAACGTTGCGGAGCCGTGCCAGTCGAGCTCGGTTGCCGTCGAGGTGAGCGTGTAGCCCACCTGATTACCCGGCAGCGTCACGACGAGCTTGCGGCCCGCCTTCACGGTAACCTCGGTAACGGCAGAGGCGTCGTAGTTGGCCTTAGCCTGGTAGCGCACCTCGTACACGCCGGCAGCGAGGTCCTTGAGCTCGGTTACGTCCTTGCCCACGGCCTGGTACTCGGCGGCGCCCTGAGCGCGCCATTCCATGGTGGCGTCGATGCCCGTGATCTTGCCGTCCTTCTTGCCACTCACGGTCTCGGCCTCGGCCTGGACCACCGGCGCGTCCTGCGCGGCGTTCTTGATGGAGAACTCGCAGGTCAAGCCATCGGCGGGCAGCGTGTAGTTGCCCGCGGCCTTGCCCGTCAGCTCGGCGAGGGTCGCCGTATAGGTGCCGACCTCGGTCTGGGAACCGTCGGCGAACGCGCCGAGGTCATCCTTGCCGATGACGTTGCCAAGCTCTGCCACGGGGCAGTGCTCCTTGCCGTCGTAGACGAATTCGGTGGTACCCCACGTCACGGTGAGCGGACGCTGGTTAATGATGAACGTGCCGTCGATGAACGTAATCGCGTAGTTGGGGTTCGCACCCTCGGGCTGCGTCAGGCGCAGAGCATAACCGCCCTCGCGCACGTCGTCACAGTCCTCGCGCTCGATCTCGAGCTCAAGCGTATCGTCCCCGACGAGCTCGCCAGAGGTGATCGACCACTCAAAGACGGGGTCTTTCTCGCCGTAAATCTTGGAGGCGTCCTGAGCGGTGACCGTGATCGCACGCGGCGTAACCTTGAGCGTCACCTGGCCCTCGACCGTCGCACCGCCAATCATCACCTTATAGGCAACGTCCAGCGCGCCAGCGTCCTTTATCTCAGGGGCAGTAGTGGACCAGGTCTTGCCGTCGTCAGTGCTGTACTCAGCCGTCGCGCCCTCGGGCAGCGCCGAAGCATTGACCGTGTGATACGCACCGTCGTATTCGCCGGAGTAGCCGGAAATGGCAGCAGCCGGAATCTCCTCGGAGGCAAGGGCGTACCCGCAGACGACGCACTGACGGTGACCGAAGCCCTTCTCGGTCGCCGTGGGAGGCGTGTCGACAACCCACGTAAAGGTGTGTGCGGCCTCGCCAATCTTGCCGCCGCAAGTGCACTCGTGCCAGTGCGTATTGTCGTCGGAGATCCACTTGTCATTCACAGCCTCGTGTTTGCGCACACCCTCGACCGTCACCCTCACGTTGCCCTCGACGTCCTGGACGGTGAACTCGCCGCGTTCGTTGAGCGTCACGGCGTCTCCGTTGACCTTGACGGCATAGGTGAAGGAGTCGGCAAAGTAGCCGTCCTCGATGCTGATAGTGAGAGTGGCAGAGCCATGCCAGTCGAGCTCGGTCGCGTCAGCCGCGAGCTTGTAGCCGACCTGTTCGGCGGGCAGCGCCACAGCGAGCTTGCGGCCCGTGGCAACCGTAACCTTAGTCGCGGCGGAGGCTTCGTGGTTGTCATCGGCGCGGTAGCGCACTTCGTACGTGTCCGCGGCAAGACCGCTGAGTTCGGTCGCGCCTTCGGGCACGGCCTGATACTCGCCCGAGTCCTTGGCGCGCCACTCCATGGTGGCGTCGACGCCCGTGATCCCGCCGTCAGCCTTGGCGCTGACGGTCTCGGCCACACCTTGGACCACCGGCGCGCCCTTGGGCGCCTTCTTGATGGAGAACTCGCACGTCAGACCCGTGGCCGGCAGCTTGTAGTTGCCCTTGTCGGCGCCCGTCAGCTCGGTGATCTCCGCCGTGTAGGCGCCGGCCTTGACCGCAACACCGTCGACGTACGCGGAGACGTCGTCATCGCCCATGACGTTGCCGAGTGTCGCTTGGGGGCAGTGCTTCTCGCCGTCGTAGATGAACTCGGTGGTAGCGTCCCACGTCACGGTGAGCTCGCGCTGGTCGATGGTGAACTTGCCATCAACGAACGAAATCTCGTAGTTGGGGTTGGCGCCTTCGGCCTGCGCTGCCGTCACGGCGTAGCCGTCCTTGCGCACGGTCTCGCCGGCCTTGCGGGAGACGGTGATACCCTCAAGTGACTCGCCCTCGACGAGCTCGCCCTTGGTGACCTTCCAGCCCAGTTCGGGATCATCGTTGCCGTAGGTCTTGGAGGCATCGGATGCCGTCACGGTAACCTTGCGCGGCGTCACCACGAGCTCCGCCTCGCCCTCGATAGCCGCGCCGTCGACGGTCGCGCTGTACTTGAACGGCAGGGTGCCGACGTTCTTGATCTCGGGGACCGTGGCAGACCAAGTGACGCCACCGTCGATGCTGTACGTGACCGCCGTGCCCTCGGGCAAGGCCGAGACATCGGCAGCGTGGACCTTGCCGTCATACTCGCCGGAATAGCCGGCAACAGAGGCTGCCGGGATTACAACCTTATCGGAGGAGTTGTAGTCACAGACAGTGCAGTGCAAATGTTTGGATCCAGGCTTCTCGACCGTAGGCTTCTCGTCGATTACCCACTCAAAGGTATGCTCTGCAACGTCAATCCGCTCACCGCACGTGCAAACATGCCAGTGAGAAGAACCGTCGCTCTTCCAGCCGGTGCCATCGGGCTCGTGCTTGGCGATACCCTCAACGGTGATCGCGGTGTCTTTCTCAACCTTAGACAGTTGGTAAACGCCCTGCTCGCTGGGCTTGATGGTCTCGCCGTTCGCCTTAACGGAAAGACCCTTGGTCGCGTAATAGCCATCCGCAACCGTAAGCTTAAGCGTCGCAGAACCGCGCCAGTCGAGCTCAGTCGCATCAGCCGTGAGCGTGTAGCCCGTCTGCTCGGTCGGCAACGTCACCTTGAGCTTAGGCCCAGCGGCGATCGTAACGGTAACGATCTCGGAGGCTTCATAATTCGTCGTCGCCCCGTAGCACAGGCGATAGGAACCAGGCGCCAGATTCTCAAGCTTGTCGCCATCGACCAGATCACTTGCCTTGATGAACATCATCTGCTTGCTAGGCTTGCCCAGCATCATCGATGTATCAACGCCCTCAATCTTACCGTCGTGTTTACCACTCACGGTCTCCGCTGTCGCCTTTACATTGGGAGCACTGTCCCGTTTGGCCTTGGCGATAGCGTACGTGCATTCAATACCCGAGGGCTTGCGGTAATTAGAGAGAACCTTATCCTCACCGACGAGCCCAGTCACCCTCGCCGTATACGTGCCGGCATCTACCTTTGCGGCGTCAGTGACCTTGAGAGACACGTCGTCGCCGTTAACCAGATTGGTTATCTCTGCCGTGGGGCCCTGTTCTTGGCCGTTGTAAACGTATTGACCAACATTCCACCTCACATCGATAGTGCGACGTGTGATGGTGAACTCGCCCGTCTCAAACGTAATGTCGTAATTAGCGTTGGCACCCTCTTCCTGAGAAGCCGTCACCTTGTACGTCTTATAACCGGTCAGGACATTCTCGCCCTCATCACGCTTGTACGTGATACCGGAAAGCGTATCGCCCTCCATAAGGGAACCAGCCGTCACTTTATAGGTGAAGTCGGGATCTGGATCGCCATACGTTTTAGATGCCTTGGCAGGAGCCACCGTAATCGGGCACGGCGTCACCTCGAGCGTCACCTGTCCCTTGATGTCGGATGCACCAGGGGTTGTCACCTTATAGTCGACCGTAGTCTTGCCGACGTTTTTGATTGTAGGGGCATCCGTTTTCCACGAGGCGCCACCGTCGATGCTGAACTGAGCCGTCGCGCCAGCCTGAAGGCCCACGCTCACGGCATGCTCATTGCCGTCATACACGCCGACATAACCGCCGATGCACGCCGGAGGAATCTCCTCCTCGCGCAGGACATAGCCGCACGTGGAGCACTGATACCGCTTTAGACCGGGTTTCTCGCTGGTAGGGGCCGTGACCTCCTCCCAGCAGAACTCATGCTTGCCTTCGTTTACCTTCTCCTTGCAGCGGCACACCTGCCAGTGGATGCCATCTGAGCCTTCGGTCTTATACCAAGTACCGTCCTTCGACGCGCAAGGACCCTCCGCGATTGTGAAGACGTTAGCCTTCGAAGGATAGTGGTTGTTGTCCTCCTTAAAGCGCACCTCGTACATCTCGGCGGACAAATTGTCGATTGAAGTTTCACCGGCAGGGACGGATTTCCACCTTTTTGCCCCGAATTTTTTCCACTCATAGGTCTCATTCAAGTTGGAAAGCGACCCGTCATTAAGGAAATGCGCGCTTTCGTCCTTGACCTTGACACCCGTGCCAGCGCTAGCGATATAAAGCCACGGAACAGGCTGGTCGGCAGGCTCGATCTCGATCTTAGCCGATCCGCTCTTCGTCACATAGTCATTCGCGGTAATGCGGTAATTGACCGTTACGGCACAAACGTCTCCGCCATCGTACTGGACATCTGTAAAGCTCGGAGCCCCCGTCGTCCATTCGTCGCTCCCAGCAACGTTGTACTCGATCTTCATATCGGCAGGAGCATTTTCCACCGAGATGTTGACGCCATGCGGCTGCCCGTCATAGGGGCCTTTAAATCCCTTGGCCGTCACGTTCTCGAACTGCGTGCCCGTGATGGTCCAGTTTGCATATGCCGAGCCCGTATAGTTACCTTTGCCTTTGATATAGACCAAGTAGTACGGATAATAGGAATTGGAACTGGGAGGATCGACCGCGCTCACCGTGCTATACGACGGATCATTATCAATCTCGTAGTCGTCGCCCTTGACAAAGTACGACCAACTTTGAGTGTCGTAGTTGTAGACCTTAACAGAGAAGCTCGGCGTAATCGTCTTACCCGTCCACGGGTACGCACGAACTGTCTCACCATTGATCTTGGTGTCTTCTCCGCCATTATTGAATTCAAAAGTGATCCCGCCGACATCGCGCAAATCAAGCGGCTTAATCTGGAACTCGCGGGTGAGCGTCAGGGCGCCATCCTGGCCATCGACCTTAACTTTGGACTCGATACGGTAAATTCCCGCATCGGTAGGAACTTTTTCCAATGGCTCGCCCTTGCTGTCGCCCCAGTTCGAAAGCTTGTAATACTGAGACCCGGAAATACGTACGCCTCCCGTCGAGACGATATCGTCTCGAGCGTAGCCGCCCTTATTCGACATCGTCAGCGTTGGAGTGACCTCACTGCCGCTGTATGTAACGCCCAGCTTTCCCTCATCCGGCGTTGCCCCATCGATACCCAGCTCGACGGCATAACCATTTTTGTAGTTGCAATCGCTCGGGCGCATCTTGCCGGAGCAGCTGACCTTCAGCTAATATGAGCTGTTGGCAGCCTTTTCCACCGACCACACATGTTCGTGCGGCAGGCGCGAGGCGTATACATATCCGTCGTCTGTCCTTCCGATGCCAACGCTCGGGTCGTCCGTAGTAACACGAGCGCGCAGGTCGGCCTCATCGATATCGCAAGTGCCAAGTTTCCATTGTGTGCCCTTATAAGCGCCCAGCTGATCGTCCTTGAGCGACAGCTGGACCTTGCCCGTGAAGGATTCTGCAATGTTCAATTTGCTGAGGTAATTAATCCCCGGAGTATCGAGCGCAAGGCCTCGGGCGCCCTTATCGCCATTAGTAGTAATGGTCGTATTACCGGCGAGCGTCACCGTTCCGTGAGCATACACGGTGTTTCGACGCGTGTTCGCATCGGAATAGTAGTACGTGCCCTCTGCATAAGTGTCACTCACCTGCGTATTGTTGAGCGTACATGTCGAATTTTTAGCCACCGCAATTGCACTCGTCATGACCATATCTTGCGTATAGTTCGCCGCCGGAACCCGCGAGTCCGCTGACTGAACGAGACAGTTGTTGAGCGTGACATCCGAATTGTTGACGACAATATTGCCCGCATGAGTATGCTCGTTTGTATCCTCGACCCCAAGGCTCTTGCACCAAATCGATTCCTGCCTGTTGTTGTTAAACGTGCAGTTATTGAGCACGACATTGGGACGGAACCCACGGCCCACAACGCTCAATGCGCCAGCGCAGTGGTCACGGTTGCGCTCGAAGGTACAGTTGTTAAAGGTTACGTCTAGACTCTTCCCGCTGTTCTGCGAACCGCGGATGGTAACCGGAGCAGGAGAGGCGGTATATAGGTAAGTACTGTTCCCGTAGTCATGGTCATGACCATAACTCGCCGTTCCCGTTCTGCAATCCCAACCAATTACAGAGACGTCCTCGAATACGGCCGATTCGCCCCCGTCCATCGTGCCATATAGCGCGATAGCGCGTTTGGAACTTTTTCCTTTAATGGTTCGCAGGTCGATGCCGCTCATCTTGAAGTTTAAGCTCCCGCCGGCACGCCTCTTGTCGATAACAGAATCTGCGCCATACGTTTTATCCGGATTTGCATCGTCAGACAAGAAACTATGACCATTGCAGTCAAACTGAGTTTGAAAGGAACCGCCAGTGCCGATAAATTCGATGTAGCCGCCCTTGAGGACGAAGAGCTCGCCGCTAGTAGAGTCTCTCTTGTCGACTATCTGGCCACCATATTTAGGTTTGTTGGAAAAGTAAACACGCGTCGGATCGTCCTTGGTGCCGCCCTCGACCTCATAGTGACCAAGGGTAATTTCACCGCCGATGACGTAGTCTTTTCCCGCCTCGAGCTTCACCGAGTAGGGATATAGGAGGCCATTAGGACTTCTCTGGGCCAGAATCGCGTCGCTTGGAATATCCGCCGTAGTCGCCGCCTCAGCAACCGTCGGCGTTGCCACGAGCGCGCAGGCCACGGTGGCGATACCCAGCAGGCGCGTCAACACAGTGCGCATCCCCATCTTCTTCTCCCTCATCGTGCAGCTCCCTTTATCCCTATGCTTCGCGATGTCTGGCATCGTTTGGCGCTGGCGGCTGGCGTGTTCCCCGGCCAGCCACCAGCATGTATTGACATGTTTATCCACGGATTATTTTGTTGCTGCGCTTTCTAACGCCCCGCCGCTTGGCGCGAGTTGCACGCCGTGGGGCGCAAATGGAACACGCCTCCGCAAACGGTGCGCATCCAATGTGGCAAAATCGAATTACTAAGGGGGCCCGAATGCTCAAGATTATCGCCTGCGACGACGACGTCGCTTTTCTAGATAGACTGCACCGGATGATCGACCGTTGGTCGACCGAGACGGGCACGGCGGTCGATGTTGCGCTCGTTACGCGCGGCGAGGACCTGCTGGCGCGCCATGCCGCGTCGCGCGCCGACATCATTCTGCTCGACATGATCATGCCGCTCGTCAACGGCATGGACACCGCGCGCGAATTGCGCCAGGCCGATACCGCCGTGCGCCTGGTGTTCCTTACCTCGTCGCCCGAGTTCGCCCTGGAGTCCTACGAGGTCCGCGCCTTCGACTATTTGCTCAAGCCTGTGACCTACGAGCGCCTCGCGCAATTACTCGACGAGCTTTCGAGCATGCGCCCGGCGGCAACCGACGAGCTCGTAATCAAAACGTCCTTTGGCTACCACGCCCTGCGCCTGTCCGACATCGAATATGCCGAGGCGCGCAACAAGCACGTGGTCTTCCACCTGCGCGACGGACGCGATATCGAGGCACTCGAGTCGTTTCGCAGCGTCGAGGACCGCTTGGCGCAAAATGCCACCTTCTTTAAATGCCACCGTAGCTACCAGGTCAACTTGCGCAACATCGACCACTTCGATCGCACGGACATCGTCATGCGCTCCGGCGCGTGCATTCCGCTGTCGCGCAGCAGCAAACAGGGGTTCCAAGACGCCTACTTTGCGGTGCGCTTCGAAGGTGGGAGACGCTGATGGTCTCCTCGGTCGAAATGGTCCTTTGGGCAATCCACCACGCCACGACGCTGCTCTTTGGCGTCTTTGCCTCGGCGGCGCTGTGCGGTGTCGAAATCAACCGACGCCACGCGCTTGAGCTGCTGGGGGTCGGCGTCGTGACCGGCGCCGCCTTCTCGATCGCCAATGTCGTTGGCGGCGAACTATTTGCCCGCCAGGCTTATCCGCTTGTCGTGCACCTGCCGCTTATTGTCTACCTGTGTGCGCGCTACCGCCTGAGTCCACTGCTTGCCGCGCTCGGCATTACGAGTGCCTATCTGAGCTGCCAGTTCAGCAATTGGATGGGTATCGCCGCATTTGCCGCAACCGATTCTCAGATCGCGTACTATCTGGCACGCATCGCTACGACGCTCGGCGTCTTTGCCGTCCTGCTGCATTGGGCCGGCGACATTGGACCCCGCCTGGCGATTAAAAGCCCCACCGAGCTGGGCATCCTTTTAATCCTGCCGCTCGTCTATTACGTCTTTGACTATGCCACCAACGTCTACACCACGCTGTTCCACTCGGGCTCGGTGGTGACGGTTGAGTTTTTGGCCTTTGCGCTCTGCGCGTTCTACCTTATGTTCCTCGCCGTCTACCTGCGTGAATACGAAGAAAAAGAGGCTGCCGAGCGTGAACGCTGGATGCTCGAGACACGCGATAGCTCGGCCATGAAGGAACTCGATGCATGGCGCCAGTCCGGACGCGAGCTGTCGATTCTGCGCCACGACATGCGGCACTTCTTGCGCGGTCTGGCCGTCTTGATCGAAGAAGGCCGCACCGACGAGGCACTCGATCGCATCGATGCGCTATGCGAGGCCAACGACCGCACCGCCGTGCGCCGCTACAGCGCCAACGAGACCGTCAACATCGCGCTTTCGTCGTTTGGCTCGGACATCAGCAAGCGCGGCATTTCCGCCGACTTGCGCGCCGCCGTGCCCCAGAGCGTGCATGTGGCCGATGTCGACCTGTTCAGCGTGCTTTCGAATGCCCTGGAAAACGCCATTGCCGCGGCGAGCACCGCCCCCGAGGGCAAGCGCTTTGTCGATCTTGATCTGCGGTTTGAGGACGGGCAGCTGCTGCTTTCGGTTTCCAACACATTTGGACGGGCGCCGCACATGGTCGACGGCATGCCCGTGACCCGGCATGCGGGCCACGGCTTTGGAACCAAGAGCATCAAACTTGCCGTGGAGCGCATGAACGGCAACTGCCAGTTCCGCATTAACGGCGATCGGTTTGAGCTGCGCGCTGTGATGTAGAAGTACGGCGCCGATCTCGCGGCGCGCCTCGCCCGCCAGGCAATCGCTCGCCGGTGCCGATCCGCTACAGTGGAGCGACCGCCGGGGTCAGCTGCTTGATGTAGGCCCACATACGCTGCTTAGCCGCTTTGTCGGTCAGCGCCGCCTCAAAGCCATCGAGCGCGAGCACGCGGCGGCCCTGCACATGGGCGACCAGGCCGGGCTTGAGCATGGCGGTGTCAAAGTCATCAATTGCCACAAGCATATCGGCATAGGTCTCGCGCATGACATCGGCCGCACTGTTGTCGAGCAGCAGCACCGCCTCGGGGTCCAGAGCCTCCAGCGCCTCGCGGAACAGGTCGCACGGCAGAGTCTCGCCCACCGCGACCGCTCCGTCACCCGCGCCGGCGACGCTTGCCAGCACGCAAAAGTCCTCGGGGGCATATCCGATGGCGCCGAGCGCCTTGCGCAACGCGGCGCCATCCGCGCCGGCAGCCAGCTCGCCGCCCGAGCACTCGGCTTCATCCAA
>USFK01000015.1 GCA_900553935.1 uncultured Collinsella sp. | reverse complement strand
ACGCATTTCCAAAATGGAATCCGTTTCTTCGTTGACAGCTTGCAGCATAAAGGCGCATCGGCGTTGAGGGCGTCTGGGCTGCAGGTGACTGCCGTCGCGGTCCGGCCACCGTGGTCGAGGCTATCGCCGATGCCGCCGAGGTCGCCCGTGCCATCGCTGGCGTGGACTTTAACAAGTACGCCGACCAGAATGCTCAGGTCGGTCGCGAGGACGCCTGCTACGAGCGCAAGGGGTCGCTGTGCCGCGACAAGCGCAATTGCACCAAGACCCGCTGCCTGGGCTGCGGCTCGGTGTGCGAGGTCTGCTGCGACGTGTGCCCCAACCGCGCCAACGTGGCAATTAAGGTGCCGGGCCTGGCCAAGCACCAGGTGGTACATGTCGATGGCATGTGCAACGAGTGCGGCAACTGCGCCGTGTTCTGCCCCTACCAGGAGGGTCGTCCCTACAAGGACAAGCTCACCCTGTTCTGGAGCGAGCAGGACATGGAGAACTCCGAGAACGAGGGCTTCCTGGCCGTGGACGAGGATCACTTTAAGGTCCGCGTCGCCGGCACGGTCCGCACCGTCTCGGTCGATGCCGTCAACACCGGTCTTCCCGAGGCCGTCCGCCTGACCATCAGGGCCGTGCGCGACAACTATTCGTACCTTCTTAAGAAATAGGCGAGTCTCTTATGGCCAAATCCATTCAACATAACGTGGCCTACGTTGCCTGCGGAAGCGGCTGTGCTTCCGCAGGCGGCGACGCCCGCTGCAGCGAAGGCTGCATTGGCTGTGGCGCCTGTGTCACGGCCTGTCCCCATGGCGCCATTGCGCTGGTCGATGGCATCGCCCGCGTGGATCGCTCCAAGTGCACGGGCTGTGGCCTGTGCGGCATGGCGTGCCCGCAGCGCGTGATCGCCTTCGTTCCCGGCTACCAGAACATTCTGGTGCGCTGCAACAACACCGATAAGGGCGCCATTGCTCGCAAGATCTGCGACACGAGCTGCATCGGTTGCGGCATGTGCGCTAAAAAGTGCCCTGCCGGCGCTATCCGCATCGAGGACAACTGCGCCCATATCGACGGCGCGGACTGCCTGTCGTGCGGCATGTGCGCCGTCGTCTGCCCGCACGGTGCCATCCACGACCGCACCGGCATCGCCGCCGGCGTGTAGAAGGGAATCACCATGGCACAGGAATTCACTTTTACCGTTAACGGCGTCAATCGAACGACGACCCAAAACAAACCGCTGCTGCGCTACCTGCGCGACGACCTGCATATCCATTCCGCCAAGGACGGCTGCTCCGAAGGTGCTTGCGGCACCTGCACCATCCATGTGGACGGTGCGGCCGTCAAGGCGTGCGTGCTGACTACCGCTCTTGCCGCCGGCCGCAACATCGTGACCGTTGAGGGCCTGCCCGAGGACGTGCGCGAGGCCTTTGTGTACGCCTTTGGCGCCGTGGGCGCCGTGCAGTGCGGTTTTTGCATTCCCGGTATGGTCATGGCGGGTGCAGCGCTCATCGCCGAGGACCCCGAGCCCACCGAGGAGCAGATCAAGTACGCCATCCGTGGCAACGTCTGCCGCTGCACCGGCTACAAGAAGATCATCGAGGGTATTTCGCTGGCAGCTGCGGTACTCCGCGGCGAAAAGCAGATCGACGAGGACTTGGAGCGCGGCGACGACTACGGTGTGGGCAAGCGTGCCTTCCGTATCGACGTGCGCAAGAAGGTACTCGGCGAGGGCAAGTATCCCGACGACATCGACGAGCTCGATCAGCCGGGTCTGACCTACGCCAGCGCCGTGCGCTCCAAGTATCCGCGCGCCCGCGTGCTCTCCATCGATACCTCCAAGGCCGAGGCCCTGCCCGGCGTGGTGGGCATTCTGCGCGCCGAGGACGTGCCGGTCAACCAAGTCGGCCACCTTATCCAGGACTGGGACGTCATGATCGCCCAGGGCGATATCACCCGCTGCGTGGGCGATGCCATCGTGCTGGTGGTTGCCGAGGACGAGGCGACGCTCGAGAAGGCCAAGAAGCTCGTAAAGATCGATTACGAGCCGCTGGAGCCCGTGCGTAACATTGTCGAGGCCAGGGCTGCCGACGCCCCGCGCCTGCACGACAGCTTCTTTGCCTTTGGCAACACGGTGGAGCTCAAGGACAACGTGTGCCAGAGCCGTCACGTGACGCGCGGCGACGCCGCCAAGGCGCTGGCAGAGAGCGCGTTTACCGTGACACAGCGCTTTACCACGCCCTTTACCGAGCATGCCTTCTTGGAGCCCGAGTGCGCCGTCGCCTTCCCGTACAAGAACGGCGTCAAGGTGCAGTCGACCGACCAGGGTGCCTACGACACGCGCAAAGAGTGTGCTCACATGTTTGGCTGGGACAGCGAGCCCGAGCGCGTGGTCGTCGAGACCATGCTCGTGGGTGGCGGCTTTGGCGGCAAGGAGGACGTTTCGGTCCAGCATCTGGCCGCGCTTGCTGCCTATAAGCTCCAACGTCCTGTGAAGTGCAAGCTCACGCGTGCCGAGTCGCTCGCGTTCCATCCCAAGCGTCATGCCATGGACGGCACCTTTACACTGGGCTGCGATGCCGAAGGCAACTTTACCGGCCTGGATTGCGAGATCAACTTTGATACCGGCGCCTACGCTTCGCTGTGCGGCCCGGTGCTCGAGCGTGCCTGCACGCATGCCGTCGGTCCCTACAAGTACCAGAACACCGACATTCGCGGTTTTGGCTACTACACCAACAACCCGCCCGCCGGCGCGTACCGAGGCTTTGGCGTTTGCCAGTCCGAGTTTGCACTCGAGAGCCTAATCGACTTGCTGGCAGAGAAGGTCGGCCTGGACCCGTGGGAGATTCGCTACCGCAACGCCATCGAGCCGGGCGAGGTTCTGCCCAACGGCCAGATTGCCGACTGCTCCACGGCGCTTAAGGAGACGCTGCTCGAGGTCAAGGATGCCTACTACGCGCATCCCGGACACGCCGGCATTGCCTGCGCCATGAAGAACGCCGGCGTGGGCGTGGGCCTGCCCGATGCCGGCCGCTGCAAGATTCGCATCGAGGACGGCGTGGCTGTGGTCTATGCCGCCACGTCCGACATCGGCCAGGGCTGCAACACCGTCTTTTTGCAGGACGTTGCCGAGGCGTGCGGTCTGCCGCTGAGCTGCATTGCCAATGGCGAGTGCTCCACCGAGAACGCTCCCGACTCCGGCACCACGTCTGGCTCGCGCCAGACGGTTGTGACCGGCGAGGCCGTGCGCGGCGCCGCCTTCTTGCTGCGCGATGCCATGGTTGGCATCGAGGCCGGCAAGCCTGCGCCTACCGCCCCGGTGAGCGCCCATGGCGACGGCGTCAAGATCGAGTACGACGACGGCCGCGCCTATCAGCTGCGCACGCAGGAACTCGTCGCCGGCCAGGGTATGCATCCTCAGGATCCCGCGGCCGCCATCAAGGCACTCGAGGGATGCGAGTTTGGCTACGTGTACCTGGAGCCGACCGACAAACTGGGTGCGGATGTTCCCAACCCCAAGAGTCACATCTGCTACGGCTTTGCCACGCATGTGGTCATTTTGGATGATGACGGTCGCGTGAGCGAGGTCTATGCCGCGCACGATTCCGGCAAGGTGGTCAACCCCATCTCCATCCAGGGTCAGATCGAAGGCGGCGTGCTCATGGGTATGGGCTATGCGCTTACTGAGGACTGGCCGCTCAAGGACTGCGTACCCCAGGCAAGGTACGGTACGCTCGGGTTGTTCCGTGCCCCCGAGATTCCGGATATCCACGCCATCTACGTGGAGAAGGACGAGCTGCTGCCCGTGGCATACGGCGGCAAGGGCATCGGCGAGATCGCAACGATCCCCACGGCGCCCGCCGTACAGAACGCCTACCGCGCGTTTGACGGCAAGCTGCGTCCGGATCTGCCCATGGTGGATACGCCCTACAGCCGTGTCCGCAACCGCGGGTAGGGTAGGGCGCGGACAGCCATTGCTGACGGGCTGTTCGTGCTCAACATCAACTGCATACGCTGCGCCTTTGGCCCCGACTCCATCGCGAGCCGGGGCCTTTTGTTTGGAGCGGAAAGCGTGTCCCGGAATTGGCGCTCAGAATGGGATGCGCTTTCCGGTTGGAGCTTCAAACGGAAAGTGCATCCCGGAATCCGCGCCTGGAATGGGACACACTTTCCGGAACGGCCCTCAACCGGAAACTGCGACCCGGAATCGATGCTCAGAATGGGATGCGCTTTCCGAATCGCCTTCAGGCGGAAATTGCATCCCATTCCGAGTCTTCATTCTGGGACACGCTTTCCGCAAGGAGCTTCGTCGGGAAACCATGTCCCATTTTGAGCACTCAGTCTGGGACATGGTTTCCGCGGGTACTGCCAACCGGAAAGCGTGTCCCGGTTTGGCAGGCAGACGGGCATAAGCTCAGCAGCTCCTACAACTCCACCTCGTTGAGCCATGCCGGCAGAGCGGTCTGCCGGATGCCTGCCGTCTGCAGCTTTTTCGCGAGCAGACCCGCCGAGCGGACTTCGCTCATGGTAAAGCGCAGCAGAGGGTGACCGTAGAGCGATAGGTGCGCCTCGCGCTGTCGTTCGGCAACGAGCGCCTCGGCGGTGGTGCGTCCGGCCAGCATGGTCTGGTCGGTATATTTGATGAGCCCGTCGAGCTCGCCCAGTGTGAGTTCCCGCGTCTGGCGCTCCCAGGCAAAGTCCGTTCGTATGGGCTTGGCCGAATCGAAGGGGTCCGTCAGCTCGTATTGAAGCCAGTCGGGCGCAAAGCCCGTCTCGATCATGACGGCTCGGGCGACCGATTCCCCGCCGCTCTCGGCGCGGGCGTCGGCATATCGAAGCGTTGTGAGGGCGGTGCGAATCGCGCGACCATTGCGGGCAGTCGCTCGTTGCTCAACGGCCTCCATCAGCTGTTCCGGCGCAAGGCCGAGCTTTGAGATCGCCGAATCGGCAATGGGCATGCCGTCTGCAAAGCCAGTTTGCAGCAGGCAATCTGTAGCCGTTTGGATGGGCGGCGTTACTGATGTGCCGGATAGACGGATTGCTCCGGCCGGCTCGATCTGATGCCGCTGAATATGCGCGCCCGGGCGAGCCGACGGCTTTGTCGAGCTACAGACATGCACAACGTTCAGATGTCGCCACGAGACCTCGAGCCCCAGCAGGCAGGCGGCCGAAAACGAGCAGAACGTCCAATCGGGGTGGATGATCGCAAGGGCGCGAATAATCTCGCAATGACGCTGTGCCCGGTTGAGTTCATCCCAGCGCATTTTGCGCGCGAACAGTCCCGGCATGGGCGAGACGACCGCGCTGCCGATGCGCCGAAGGAGCGCTTTTCGGATTGCCGTGCTCGGGGGAATCAGACAGCGCCCCTCTTGTTCGGCTTGAGTGAGCAGTTGGTCGATGAGTTGGTCATTGCAATGGGTCATGAGCTACCGCCTCCTTTTGGGTAGCAAAAACGTATCAGCTGGAACTTGCCGCTCAGCTGACCAAAAGCTGACCAAAATCTAACCATGCAGGTAGATGACCTGCTTTTGGCGACATATTTCTTGTTTGGATCGGTGGGCGGTAATCGGCGACCGTGAACGGTAGCTGGATATGAAGTCTTGGTAAGTTTCGGGTCGTGTACTTTTTGAAAAAGAGCATTCTATCTGCTGTTTTGTGTTTCTGGATCGCATATTTGAAGGCATGTGATAAGGGCAGCGGCCTGTCGCCTTGTATCTGCGGAAACTGTGACCCGGAATTGTCACTCGGAATGGGATGTGCTTTCCGGATCGCCCTTCAAGCGGAAACTACATCCCAGATTTCGGCTCCAAACCGGGATGTGCTTTCCCGGCGGTGTCTCTGGCGGAAATTGCACCCCGGAATGAGCGCTCAGAGTGGAACATGCTTTCCTAACGAAGCCGCATGCGGAAACTACGTCCCGGATTCGATGCTCAGGACGGGATGCCGTTTCCGATAGAGGCATGGGGTGGAAAGTCTCCCATTTCTAATGTTCAAGAAATGGGAGGCAGCTCATCGCGAGCTGGGCCTTTTGTTTGGAGCGGAGGCAGCATCCCGGAATTCGGGCAATCCGGTGGTCAGGGGTTGAGCGAGCGTCGCGCTAAGGATGCCAAGCGTAAAACCTTCAATGAACATAGCGTAAAAACTACATCCGCAACGGCGTAAAAACTACATTGGAAGTAGCGTAAAATCCGCATTGAGAATGGCGTAATTTCGTATATCGCATGATCGCCCGAGCTTGCACACGGCCTTTTGCGAGCTCTTGCCATGAACGAGAGCCAGGCTGTCACGTACAAGACGCTCATAAAGGACGCCTCGTACGGTGAGGCGGGCCCCGACGAGAGGACCATCGCTGCGCACCTGGATCTCTTCAACAGGCTCAAGCTGACCGAGGACCTGTGCGGATGGGAGCCGCCCATGCGCTCGAAGGCTCGCGTTCGCGTGCGCCCCAAGCGCTACTTCTGCGACCCGTCATTTGCGGCGGCGTTGCTGGGGGCTACCCCTGAGCGGCTGCTTGGCGATATGCAAACGCTGGGGATGCTCTTTGAGGACCTCGTTCTGCGCGACGTGCGCGTGTTCCTTTCCACCTACGGCGGTGCCGACAACAGTGTCCATTATTTCCGAGATGAGAAGGGCCTTGAGGTCGATCTGATCGTTGAGCACGACGGGCGCTGGGGAGCTATCGAGGTCAAGCTGAGTGATGCGAAAGCAGACGATGGAGCGAGAAATCTCAAGGCGCTGGAGAGGAAAGTGCTCTCCAATCCTGCCGCCCAGAATGCCGCGCCGGCGTTTTTGGCGGTCGTGGTTGGAAAGGGGAGCATTGCCTACACACGCGACGACGGCGTGGCGGTGATCCCCATGGCGGCACTTGGGGCGTAGCGGTTTTGCGGGCGTGCCGTGCTTCCTTTACCGAAAATCCATTTGGTAAACCCGGCGCCCGTGGGTAAAATAAGGTCGACGGCAGCCCAAGTAGTGAAGAGCTGGGCAGCGCCGTTGCTTGGATTAAGGGGTCATCGCCTTAGCGGCGTCGACCCCTCTTTTTAAGCTTCGTACGCTGCTTGAGTGCCTCGGTAAGTCCGATAAGCGCCGTGAGGAGCGAGACCAAAGCGGTCAGGAGCTTCACGAAATCAGTCAGATCGGTCATGGGCATCACCTCCCGTCGCATGGAGGGCGCTGCCCGGCACATGGAACTGCCGTCAACAATAACCAGTCTATCAAACTGCAGCCATAAATACGAATATATGTTCGATAATAACAACGACGTGACCATTTCAAAGCGCAGCCTTACGCAAGGATGTCGGAAAGCTGCACTGTGCGATTTCATGTCCGCACGGACACTTATCCTTACGGCAATGTAGCTGCCTGTGAAACAGGCGGCAGTTGACGGAGAAAGGCCCTCACCGTGCCAGACAAAAAGACGCCGTGTATCTCGGCTATCGATACGACGAACTTTGCGCGTCAGATTGTGCTCGACTTCGAGTTTGCGCCGGTGTCAAGGCAGCGCCAGCGCCGCGGGTTGCGCAACGAGATTATCGAGGTCGGCGCGGTTAAGCTCGATAACCGCGGCAACGTGATGGGCGAGTTCTCGCAGTTTGTGCAGACGGAATATGCCGAAGGCGTTGCGTTCCCCGTTCGCGAGCTTACGGGGATATCGGCCGTGGACACTGCGATGGCCGATCCGCTCTACATGGTGATCAAAAGGCTCAGCGATTGGATCGGTCGCTACTCCGCCCAGGTGGTCTGTTGGAGCGGGGCGGATCGTCGACAGCTTTTGACTGAGTGCCAGGCAAAGCATATCGATCTTTCCGCATTTCCTACGGACTGGGCCGACCTGCAGGCGTTTTACACCTCGATCATGGACGTGGGTAGCCACGGGCGCGTCTCTTTGAGTGACGCGGCAACGTGGTTTGGCATCGAGTTCGACGAGTCGACGGGCCACGCCCATAGCGCCCTGGCCGATGCACGTGTAACCGCCAAGTTGCTCAAGCAGATGATGGAGGGGGACTATCGCGT
This sequence comes from uncultured Collinsella sp., assembly GCA_900553935.1. GTDB lineage: Bacteria > Actinomycetota > Coriobacteriia > Coriobacteriales > Coriobacteriaceae > Collinsella. Next base: position 9,126 of record USFK01000015.1, on the reverse strand, counting down.
GAGTCCGCATGCCCAGGAGATCCGCCAGCGGTGGGGGATGGGCGAGCGAGCGGAGACACGCCTTTCCAGCAAGTGCCCCGAGCTGAGCGATCTGTTGCTGAAGTTGAAGGCGGAGGGGAGATAGGCGGCGTTGGCCGTCTGCATGGCGCGTGGCCTGTCGCGTATCGCTACTCTTCCTGCCGCTTGGCAGGCAGGATGTAGACGTTCTCGGCGTCCACGGCGATCTGCGTGGGGCGGTTGTAGAGGGTGTCTACTTCCATTACGCTCTGCTTGAACGGTGCGACGTCAGGCGTCTTTGCCCGATGGAGCTTTTCGAGGAGTTTCTCGGATTGCCTGTCGTTGAACCTGTCGATGTCCTCTCCTGCACCCTCGAGTGCCTCATCGATGAGCGTGTGGTCGCCCACGGGGGTCTTTGCGATGGCGTGACCGAGCAATTTGCCCGCGGACGCGATGCCGCCCAGCAGTGCCGCATCGACGGTGTCGGCAGTTCCCGCCTCGAGGGCGTCGTAACACTCGGTGTAGAGCTCGCGATACACAATCGAATCGGCCTCGATCTTCGCGGTGGCGTCTGCGAGCTTTGCGGGCTCGAAGTTCTGGGCGAGCATGGGTTCGAGGAACAGCGAGAACGCGTGGATGTAGGTGGCGAGCTGGCAGTCTTTGAGGTAGTCGAGCACCTTGTCGAGGCGTCTGCCCAAGCCGTCTCGCACCTCGATGAACCCTTTCTTTTTCAGGTCCGACTGCGCCAGTGAGCGGAATTGCTCTATGTCCTGCTCGGAGGCATGCATGATGTCGATTACCTTCATATGGGCACTGGTCATTTCGATAGCGTTGTTGTAGTAGAGTCCGTAGCCGTTGAGGATGTCTACAAGTGTCTTGAGGTTGCCGCGCATGTTGGCCTTGTCGCGCTGGCGCATGTAGTCGAACATTTCGTCGACGGACTCCTGGATGGAGTCGAGCTTTTGGTTTATCTGCGCGATTGCGGCTGCCATGAACAGCGACGTCGGGTCGTAGGGCACTTGCGTGACACTTGTGGCGATATCGCCCTCGACTACGTGGAGGCGCGCCTGCCCAAAGCCCTTGACTGCGTCGCGGTAGCCCCCTGTGAGACCGCTGCCGTCCTTGAACGAGTTGAGTTTCGACGGATCGAGCGGGTTGCCAAATTTGTCAGTCGCCTGGAGCAACGTGGGTACGCTCACCGTGTTAGTGACGGTGCGAAACATCGAGGGGAGCGAGGCGAACGCCACGCCGAGCTGGGGAATTCGCTCGAGCGGCAGCTTGATGGCGCCGGAGATGTCCGCCCGCTCCTGGGTGAGCGCGAGGTGGATTTTGGTCGATGCGAGCTGTTTTGCCACGAGTTCCTCTCGGCCGCCGTCCGTTGAGGGTTTGATCTCGTTGTCTGCCATAGCGTGCTCCTTGTTTGCGTTGATCGCCGTGGGCATTATCTCATTGCTAGGTGGCTTGCCAGAGCGGGGTAGAGACCGAGCGTCTGGCAAAACTCGTTAACTGATTGCATTTCAGCGGATTGGGTTGATTGCAAGAGAAGGACGGCTATCCATCTGCCCTTCCCAGTTGAGTTCGCTTTGAGCTACTGTTCGTGCCTATGCTGCTTGGGCTCAAGCCTTCTCGCTGCCGCGAAGCAGGCCGTGGCCGCCATGGCTAATGCGATGCTGGCCATCCAAGCGGAGTCGCCGGTTACGGCGAGCTTTAGTTCATCGGTTGTCGTGTGTCCCGACCTTTTTGTAGACGCCTCGTCGGCGTCCTTTTCAGGAGTGGCAGGATCACTTTTGTTGTCGCCGGGTGAATCTACATCGGTCTTGCCGCCCGCCTGCTCCCCTTGGGCCTTCCCCTCCACGGTGAAGGATGCATCGGTCGCCGTCCCGTCCTTCCAGACGGCCGTGACGGTGTGTCCGCCGGCGGCAAGCGTGTCCAGGTAGGCCGGCTTGAGCTCGATAATCGTGCTGCCCTTGGTTGCGGTGTAGTTCTCAGCGGAGGCCTCATTTCCGTCCACGAGGAGACGCGTGAACTCATCGAGAGGACCGCTGAAGCGGAAGGTCAGACCGTTCTCGTTGCCCTTTGCATATGCCTGCCCGTTGCCCTTGGTGGCGGCATACAGCGGGGCGGTCACGTCGAAGGTGACGTTCTCCGCGTCGTCGACATCAAAGGTCCGGACGCCGGTCTTGCCGTTACGCTCGGCGTAGGCGGAGCTGTAGACGAAGGTCTCATGACCCGCCTTGTCGAGGACCGCGAGGGCATGGATTTCAAACGAGCCCATCGAGAGCGACGTGGGGAACTCGATTTCGATATAGCCTCTTGCCGCATCGTAGCTGCAGCTCAACGTTTTACGGGCCTTTACAGAGTTCGGGTCCTCGACATAGCCGGGGTCGCCGAGAATCGGGGAGACAGACTTCACGCCGTCCGCGTCGCCTACATTGCAATAGATGCGGAGGAGCCCGCCGACAGGGACTCTCTTCGCGGAGATGGAAACGTTCGAGACCGTGGGCGGGTTCCGGTCGATCGCGCTGCCGGTCACCTCGAAGCACAGCTCGCTCGGGTCGGCAACCGAGAAAGTCGCGCCCGAGATGCCGTTGGCCCTGGCGTAGGAACTCTCGTACACATCGGTCTCGAACCCTAGGTCATCGGTGACCGAAAGGCCGATCAGCCTGTGCCTTCCGATCCTATTGCTGTCGAATGTGAGGTCGAACCCGTCGATAGACGAGCCTCCGTGATAATAGGCCGACGAAACGGAGCAGCCGTCGTCCTTATCCTCCCAGCCCCGCTGCAGTATGGGGGAAACGGAGCGAACGCCGTCCGGGTCCGCGACGGACCAAGAGATGTGGAAGTCGGCACCGGTCGCGACCTCCCTGCTCGAGAACGACACGGAGGACACGGTCGGCGGGTTCTGGTCCGCGGGCCCCTCGGTCACCTCATAGACGAGGGGGCTGGTGGCGAAGGTCGGAGAGTTGAGTCCCTTCTCCTCGGCATACGCCGCGTCGTAGACATCGGTAACCCATCCAAGGCTATCGGTCACGCCGAGGCCGATGATCCGGTACCTGCAGGGCCGGTCGCTCGGGGAGGTGGGGATATCGAAGCCCGCGGTCGTGTCGCCGGTCGACCGGAAGGCGAGGCGGGAGCTGTTGCCCTGGTCCCCGTCATCGCTATTGACGACGACCTCGACTATCGGCGTGACTGACCGCACCCCATCGGGGTCGTCCACATCGTAGCCGACATGCAGCGTGGAGCCGGCCGTGACTGTCGTCGCGGATAACGTCACGTTGGAGATGCTGGGCGGGTTCGGGTCCGACGCAGCGAGGGCGGTTGAGGGCAAAGCTAGCGCTACGGCGGCGGACAGCGGGACGAGCAGGCTAAGCGCGAAGCGCCTGGAGAATTTCAAGGAGGTCATTGACGATGCCGATCTTCCATAATTGTTGCAACGATACCAGTATATCTTTGGCCCACGCTAGCCTGATGTTCTTTCCGCGAACGGCTCGTTAGTTTAGAGACGGCGTATGGACGCCCGTCTCGTCCAAGTTTCTCGTAAGGGCGATTATGAGGGCATGAAGAGACTTTCTCGGAACAATCAATTGGGGATATCAAAGAAATGCTGGACGCCGCCCGATCGCTCAATGCCTTTGAGGCGAAATGCGGCGCATCGGCTACGTTGTTGAGATCATTTATCGAGCGATACGTCATTCCAGCCGAGGCCACCATCATGAGGCTTCTGTTCCTACGCCCCCGCAATCCCGCGGGCCGCACTCAACAGCTCATACTCCCTCTGGCTCCACTAGTACAGCTCGGCCGTGCGTACGGCGTCGCGACACAGGTCCAGAAACACCTCAGCTCCCTCGTAGAAGCACTCGCGGGCAAAGTCACCCGAGCCGCTTGCGACGCACGCTCCGTCGGCGAAGAGCTTCCAGTTGGACGGCTCGCGCGAGTCGTCTCCGAGCAGCTTGATCTGCAGAACATGTGGGTTGCCAGCAACACAGAGCTCTTCCTCGAGCTTCTGTATGGTAAAGCGCATCTGGTGGGAGAGGCCGCTCTTCACCAAAGCCGAGGCGTAGCCATTTGGCTTATCCAGAAGATGCATTCGTTTTGGCTTGGCTGCCAGGTTGTGGAAGTTGCGCTCACTGCGCACAGAGAAATTGTCCATACGGACTCCTTTCATCGATGTTGGCAGGGCCACCGTGCCTCTTGGCCGGTTGGCGTCGGGATCGTGGAGCCAACTCTCTACCCCGACTCTGGATAAAACGCGCCCGCTCCCTGCGGGCAAGAGGAAGTCTATCAGCGCGCGCGGACACAAATCAAGCGCCGCCTGCGAAATGATGTGCAGACGGCGCTTGATTTCGCCGGCTGCTGTTAGGCTTAAATCCGAAAAAGTGTCGAAATATCCCGTGTAAAAGTACGGAAAAGTGTCGTAATACACACTTCAAAAACTCGAAAAAGTGTCGAAATGAGCATCTAGCAACCACGGAAAAGTGTATCCTAGTGCTAAAACAGCACGTAATAAGGGGTACGCTTATGCTACAGAGAAAAGCGAAAGCACAGTTTGAATCTTGGCTTGCCTCGTCGCCTAACAAGGCTCTTTTGGTCAAGGGCGCCCGACAGGTAGGAAAGTCATATTTGGTCAACGTCTTTGCAAGCGAATCGTTCGAAAATGTCGCGACGTTCGACCTTATCGCCGACGCGTCCGTGCGCGATTCGTTTTTGGCGGCAAAAAGCGCGGATGACCTGCTTATGCGCATGTCTATTGCTGCAACGCAGCCGATGGTTGCGAACAAGACCGTTGTGGTTATCGACGAGGTGCAGCGATGCCCCAACGTAGTGACGTTTATCAAATACCTGGTCCAGCGCGGCGACTTTCGATACATCCTTACCGGATCGCTCCTTGGCGTTGAGCTCGAGGGCATCGATTCCCTGCCGGTGGGGTATGTCGAGCAGGTCCAGATGTACCCGCTCGACTTTGAGGAGTTCTGCTGGGCAAGCGGCGTTGCTGCCGGAGCGTTTGACATGCTCAGGGGTTGTCTAAAGGACGAAAAGGAGCTCCCCGGCTATCTGTATGACCGCTTGCTCAATCTGTTCCATCAGTATGTGGTGGTGGGGGGCATGCCCGACGCGGTCAATTCCTTCTTGGCGACGCGCAATGTCGACGAGGTTCGAAACATCCATCGCGATCTTCACGCCCTGTATCGCGATGACATCGCAAAGTACGCTCCGCCTGAGCTACGCTTGGTTATTCGCGATATCTATGATCTGATTCCCAGCGAGGCCGGCTCCAAAAACAAGCGATTCAAACTGTCATCGATTAACGGTGTCAAACGTTTTTCGCAGGTGACAGATCATTTTCTCTGGCTATCGGAGGCGGGTGTCGCGCTTCCCGTGTATAACGTAGCGGCGCCCGTGGCACCCCTTTTATTGGGGGAGCAACGAAATCTGTTCAAGCTGTTTTACTTGGACACCGGAATGCTCATGTCGTCGTATTCCAAAAGGGTCGCCCAAGGAGTTTTTGATGGGGAGGCGGAAGACGCCTTTGGCATGAACATGGGGGCGGCGTTTGAGGGCTTCGTTGCCCAAGAGCTCAAAGCCCACGGATTCAGATTGCGCTACTTTACGTCTAAAAAAGTCGGCGAGCTCGATTTTGTGGAGGAGACGCTCGATGGGGAGGTCCTTGCCATCGAGGTCAAGTCGGGCAAGAGCTTTAAGTCCCACGCGGCGCTCGACAACGCGCTCGCGACGAAGGGCTACGGAATCGATCGCGCCCTGGTACTTGCGGAATGTAATCTTCACCGCGATGGTGACGTGCTGTATCTGCCCATCTTTATGGCAGGGCTTTTGGAGCCGTAACATGCCGCCGGCTCTTCCGGCCCTCCCTTAACCCTCGCTACTCGTCGTCTCCGTCGTTGGGGTCGCCCTTGAGGGTGTTGATGTCCAGGTACTCGTCATCGTTCTCTTTTTGCTGGGTCTCCGACTCCGCTTGGGTGGGGCCGGAGAACAGACGGAATCCCTCAAACGCAATGACGCCGAGCAGGGCAATGACAATGGCGATAAAGGCAACCTTGACTGCCTGCGGAAATTCCGAGAAATGCAGTGCCTTTTCCTCGGCGTAATAATCGGCGAAGCGCTCTTCGCCCGTGCTTTTGGTATACGCCGGCGCGGACGCGGCCTCCGGGTCATATTCCGGTGCAGGCGTGGCAGCGTACGGATCGTTGAGATAATCGCTCGATGCGGTGCCATAATCCTCGGTCTCGATGCGATCGGTGCCAGCATAGCCATCGGAATAATCGGAATATGCCGCACCGCCCTCATAGTCCGCGGCGCTCGTGTTGGCGGCAAAAAGCGGGTTAACTGGAACGTCGAGCGCCGGCATGCCGGTAGAGGTCTCATCCAGATCGGCTGCAGCCCAGGAATCGTAGGCAACCTGATGGGCAACGGGCTCATCGAGCCTTGTGACCGGAGACTTGCGTGCCGCAGGAACAGGCAACTGCTGGGCGCTGTACATAACGGTGCTGTCGGCCGATTTGTTCCGCGTCGCCGCAGCGAGAAATGCCGCCGTCTCGGACGGGTCGCTTGCGGGGCGGGGAGTGGGCGTGGGCGCCGAAATGGGTGCGGGCGTAGACGCGGGCGTCGAAACAGGCGGCTGCGCAGAAGTCGGCGCAGATGCGGGCTTAGGCGCAAGTGCGGAATTGGGGCTTGACGGGCGAACCCCACCGCCCATGAGTTCGTCGGCGGTCCACGGGCGATCATCCATCACGTCGTCAAGGCTCAGCGAAAACAGGTCGTCTTCACCCTCATCGAACATGCGGTGCACATGTCCACCAATTGCCGGAATCAATCCGCGACCGGTGCATGATGCCTTGCTCAACGCCATTCTGTTCCACCCTTTCGAAATACTAATGACATCGATTATATGGAACTTTCCAAGCGGCTCGGTCTTGGATTCATGCTCTCCAGAACTCGCGCCCAAAAGGGGAGGGCAATCTGGGCGAGTGCCTACTTGTCGTCGGCCGCCGCCTTGGCCTCATTGAGGTAGCTATAGAAGCTGTACTTGGAGATGCCAAAGAACTCGCAGGCGCGCTCGCTCGACTTGGAAATGAGGAAGGCGCCGCGACGGTCGAGGTAGCCAATGGCACGAATGCGCTCGTCTTTGGTCATGAGCGCCGCGGGCTTGCCCACAAACTGCTCGCACTCGTGCAGCAGGTCCTCGAGCAGGTCGCCGATGTTCTTGGTAATGGGCTCGGGCTCGGTGTAGCCCGTGCCGCCGGTGCCGGTAAAGGCGTCGAGCGAACGCTCAAAAGCCTTCATAAGCGTAATGTCAAAGTTAATGCCCAAAATGCCGACGGGCTTGCCCTCGTCGTTGCGGATAAAGATGGTCGAGGACTTGAGCAGCTTGCCGTCGGTGGTTTTGGTGAGGTATGGCTCGCGGTCGTGCACGTCGGTGGTGCCCTCGTGCATGGACTCAAACACGATATGGCTGGGGGCGTCACCCCGTTTGCGCCCGCTGACGTGGCCGTTTTCGATCACTACGATGGAGTGGTCCACGTCCTCGGTCTCCAGATCGTGGACGACGACTTCGCAGTTGGGGCCAAATTGGAGCGCCAGGCCGTGTGCAAGGCGCTTATAAAACTCAATCTGTGCGGGGGTCATGGGTGCCTTCCTAAAAATTAGTTTGGGCACACTTTGCCATAAACCACACTTGTTCGCAAATAACGAAAGCGTCGCTGCGTTATGTGACCGTTCGGCGGCGAAAAGGTACCGATTACGGCAACAAACAATTTGTTAGGTTTACCAATCAAAAAGTGTGATAGAACAGTGCTAACAAACTTTTTGTTTGGCATCCACATAAAAGTTCAGTCGCATGAATGGGAATGGGCTGAAACGCGTATGCGGGGGCCGGCAAGAGAGGACTTAAGGAGTTTACCGTATGGCCGATAAGATCCAGTGGGCGGGCAACACGATGCCCAAGAGCGATGACAAGCACTTGGGAATCATGAGTCTCGACCACGTGAAGAAGGCCCGTGCCTTCCACCAGTCGTTCCCCCAGTACACCGTCACTCCACTTGCCCGCCTGGACGGCCAGGCCGCGCGCCTGGGCCTGTCCAACCTGTGCGTTAAGGACGAGAGCTATCGCTTTGGCCTCAACGCCTTTAAGGTCCTGGGCGGTTCGTTTGCCATGGCCAACTACATTGCCGACGAGACCGGCAAGGACGTTGCCGAGTGCACCTTCGATTACCTGACCTCCGATCAGCTTGCCAAGGACTTTGGCCAGGCCACCTTCTTTACCGCCACCGACGGCAACCATGGCCGCGGCGTGGCGTGGGCTGCCAACAAGTTGGGCCAGAAGGCCGTCGTGCACATGCCCAAGGGTTCCACCAAGCCCCGCTTCGATAACATCGCCGCCGAGGGCGCCACGGTGACCATCGAAGAGGTCAACTACGACGAGTGCGTGCGCATGGCCGCCGCCGAGGCCGATGCCTGCGAGCGCGGCGTCATCGTTCAGGACACCGCCTGGGAGGGCTACGAGAAGATTCCGTCTTGGATCATGGAGGGCTACGGCACCATGGCTTCCGAGGCTGCCGAGCAGCTGCGCGAGATGGCCATCAACCGCCCGACGCACGTCTTTGTCCAGGCTGGCGTGGGCTCGCTGGCCGGCGCCGTGGTGGGCTACTTCACCAACCTGTATCCCGATAACCCGCCCACCTTCGTTGTGGTCGAGTGCGCTCCGGCCGCCTGCCTGTACAAGGGTGCTGCCGCCGGCGACGGCGATCCGCGCATCGTGGACGGCGACATGCCCTCCATCATGGCCGGCCTGTGCTGCGGCGAGCCCAACATCTTGGGCTGGGATATCCTGCGCAACCACACCACTGCCTTCGTGTCCTGCCCCGACTGGGTCACCGCTCGCGGCATGCGCACCCTGGGTGCTCCCGAGAAGGGTGACCCGCGCGTCATCTCCGGCGAGTCCGGCGCTGTGACCACCGGCCTGGTCGAGACTCTCATGCTTGATCCCGAGTACGCCGAGCTCAAGGAGCTCATCGGCCTGGACAAGACGAGCTCTGTGCTCTGCTTCTCCACCGAGGGCGTGTTGCTGCCGGGCTGAAAGTCGGTGTGTATCATGTGTGCTGCGTGCGGACTCCG
>USFK01000014.1 GCA_900553935.1 uncultured Collinsella sp. | reverse complement strand
GTCTATAAAGAGCCGTGGCCAAAAAAAATCAAATATGAGTACTGATACTCTTTTAGTAGCAGTAATTTTGACCACATTTAAGGTGATTTGACGTGTCGATCGAGCAGATAAGCTGCCGTATCTCCTCAAGTGTTCATTAAAGGAAGACCTTGATGCGAATAAATCTCATTAAGATCTTCTTTTATTAACGAAAATAATGTAGCTACAACGGTAACAGTACTCATATTTGCCGTTTTTTGGCCACAGTCCTTCGGAGGGTCCTCGAAAATAGTCCCGAGCCGGCACTTGGGGACGTTCCTATAATGCCGGCACTTAGGAGCGCCCCCAAGTGCCGGCACCGCGTCTGCCTGCGGCGGCCGCGCCCCGCTGCGTCGCTTCGCTCCCTTGCGGGTTCGAATCCCTCCGCTTGGCGGCGTTGGCTCGATTTGCTTGACGTGAGGGGCTCTTGGCTGGTGTGGGACGGAGGGATTCCGCGTCCGCCTGGTCGGCGGCCGCGCCCCGCTGCGTCGCTTCGCTCCTTGCGTGCTGCGCTGGAAAACGCTTCGCGTTTCCTCAGCTCCGCACCCTTGCGGGCTCGAATTCCTCCGCTTGCCCACAAGAAAGCGCCCTGGGCCGTTATGGGCTTAGGGCGCTCAGTTTTAATGGCTGGGACGGAGGGATTCGAACCCCCAACAGCCGGCACCAAAAACCGGAGTTCTACCGTTGAACTACGTCCCAATGTGTGGTGTTGCCCAAAAGCAACTCGTCTAGTTTACCTAATCTGCGAGGGCATCGCAAACGCCATCGAGTAGGCGTACGGCGAGCGTCTGCGCGTCGCTGGCCGTGAAGGTGCCGTTGTAGCGCGTCATGCCCGTGAGCTCAATGCGAATGCGAGCCGGCTTCTGCTGCACGGCGACATTGGCGGTGCGGATGCGCTGGGCCAGGTTGTGGCACTCGGCGAGGGCAATCGTGGCGCGTGGCGCGGCGTCGGCGGGCAGCTCGTCGCTTGCGATCTCGAGCACCAGGTCAACGTCGGTTGGGACCTCGGAGTCGCAGAGCATCATGCCGCTGTTGTCGGTCGTTGCCGTGGCGATGTTCCACATGCGCGAAGCAACGCTGCGTGCGATGGGGTCCTCACCGATAACGGCGATCTGGAAGCGCTCGAGCACGTTGGCGGCGCGAGCAAAACCGATGCGGGACTCGGCTTCGGTGACCGAGGGCTTGCCCTCCCACACATGGTGCAGGCGGTTGATGTAGGCGTAGGTGTCCTGGAAGGCCATGCCGTCGGCAAACAGGCCGACATTTTCCTGGAACTGCTGCAGGGCGGCCTCGGTATGCGGACCAAAGTAGCCGTCGTCTTCGCCACAGGCAAAGCCCAAAACGTTGAGAGCGCGCTGCAGGGCCTTGACGTCGGCGCCGTGAAAATTGGGCATGCGAAGATACAGGGTGCGGTCGCCCAGCTTATACGAGGCGTCGACCAGGGCGCTCCAGCAGGGGATATCGACAGCATAACCGGCCGCAAGGCCGCTATCGAGCCTAAACGTGCCAACGGCCTGCTCGGTGGTGGTGCCAAAGCGCTTGTCGGCGACCTCGTCGGCATCGATGGTGTAACCGAGCTGCAGAAGGCGGGACTGAACATCCTCGACGGCTGCTCCCTGCATGCCCGTGGTAATAGGTTCCATGAACGAACCCCTTTCGGCGTACGATTCGTACTATTTTGAGCGCGTGTCGGATAGACAACGCGAGACAATGCATAAACATGCACTCAATAGTGTAGCAACTTGTACCCAAACTCGCTGCCCACAGGTTTTATGACCCCCGCTAGTTAAGACGCTCCACAAAGAAATCTGCCATTGAGAGGAAGAGCTCGCGCGCATGCGGGTCGAGCTCGACGCCTTCGATAGCGGCCTTGGCCTTAGCGGTCAGGCCGAGCGCATAGGTGTGGGCGTAATCGATGGAGCCGGTCTCCTGGAAGATCTCCACGGCGCGTGCGAGCTGCGCAGGGTCCTCGGTGCCCGAGGAAAGGATTGCCTCGATCTCGTCGTGATAGCGCTCGACTGACAGGGCATGCACGGCAACGAGGGTGCGCTTGCCCTCGGTGATATCGGTGCGGAAGTCCTTGTTGGCGGCCTCCTTGGTGCCGATCAAGTTGAGCAGGTCGTCTTGAATCTGGAAGGCAAGGCCCGTGTGCAGCCCAAAGGCGCGCAGTGCCTCAATCTGCTCTTCGCTGCCGCCGCCGATAATGGCTCCGGCGGCAAGCGGCGTCGCTCCGCTGTAGTACGCGGTCTTGTGCGTCGCCATGTCCAGATAATCGTCGACCGAAATGTCAAAGCGCCCGTCGCGGACCCAGCCCAGGTCGAGCGCCTGGCCCTCGATGGTACGGACGATCATCTCGGTAAGCTCGTGGAGCACGCGAAGCTTCACGTCTGCGTTGAGTGTGGGGTCGTCGAGAACCGTCTTGGTGACCATGGTGAGCGCCAGGTCACCGCAGTTGATGGCAAGACCGGTGCCCTCGGTAAGGTGCATGCAGGGCTTGCCGCGACGAATCTGCCCGTTGTCGGCGATGTCGTCGTGGATGAGTGCGCCCGACTGAAAGTGCTCGATGGCCGCCGCTGCGCTGCGGGCGCTCTCAAAGCTGCCGCCTACCGCAGTGGCGGCGAGCATGCAGATGAGCGGGCGGTGGCGCTTGCCAGCGTTTGCCGTAAATGCCGAGAGCGGGGTATACAGGTAGCGCTCGATATCGGCGGAAGTCGCCTGTCCGTCAAAGAACGTGGCCAGATAGTCGTTAATCTGGTCAAAGTGCTGGGCTAAAAAGCTGGTAAACGGACTGGACACGGGTTCTCGCATTCTTTGATAGGTTGCATCGTTGCATTATGCAGACAACATATTGCCACATTAGGGCGTCGAGCGCGGCGGTTGAAGACGATTGGTCCATGCGGCCGCAAGTGCGGTAGGGGCTTGGCTAGATAAGCCCAAAGTGTTCGAGCGCGGTGACGACGCCGTCGTGGTCGATGCTGTCGGTGACATAGTCGGCCTTTTCCTTGAGGAAGTCCGGTGCGTTGCCCATGGCGATGCCAACGTCGACGGCGTTCATCAGCGAGACGTCATTGCTGGCGTCGCCGATGCCGTATACGGTTCCGTGGTGGGGATCGAGGGCGTCGAGTACGGACTGGATACCCTCGCGCTTGGTGCATTCGCGAGGCGAAATCTCGGTCACTTCGAGCTCGAGCTCGTTAAAGCAGAGCAGCGGCTCAAACGCTTGATCCTGAGCGATGCGGTTGGCAAGCGACGTGGACATTAAGATCTTGTAGGCGCTGTAATGTTGCAGCTGCGTAATTGCATCGCCCACGGTGCGGGCGTATCCCGGGGCGTCGGGCGCATCGGCACTCATGCGAACGACGCCATTGAGTCCCTCAAAACGAATCACTTCGTCCGATTGCTCAAGAATGGGAGCAAGGCGCTGCAGCATGCCGGGCGTCATCGCCAAATCGCGAATCACGTGTCCCTCAAGTTCGACATAGCCACCCGCGAGGCAGACGATGCCGGTCCAGGGCAGCTCGAGCAGCTTTGGATGGATGCAGCTCAGCGTGCGCCCTGTGCAGATAAACGCCATATTGCCCTTGGCGACAAAATCACGGATGGCTTGCGAGACCGCTTCATTGGGATAGGGGGAGAGGTCTCGCTCGCTCTCGGGAAGCTCTTGTGCCACTCGAGGGTCTTGCCAGGCGAGTGTTCCGTCGATATCGAAGAAGCAGATATCGCCGCGCTTATGGGCTGCGCTGGCGGAAGGGGAGGCCGAGGTGGTGGGCACAAATCCCGGCTCGAGGCCCATGATCTGGTCAAAATGCTCTTTAACGCGGGGAACGGAGATGCCAATAATCACCTGGGCGGTCTTGCCCGTAATGATGAGGCCCTTGGCGCCCACCGCGACAAACGACGCGTTATCTGCAACGATGGAAGGGTCTGCGACCTCGACGCGCAGGCGCGTGGCGCAGTTGGTTGCGCCCACGATATTGCCAACGCCACCTAAAAGCTGAATTACCCGCTCAGCGAGGACGTGATCTTGATCGGATTGAATACTGACCTCGCCATTGGGAGATTGCTCTTTGGCAAAGCCGCTTCCCGTTAAACGATCGATTGCCGCGCGATTGGAGACATGATCCTCGCGGCCCGGCGTCTTAAGGTCATAGACCAAGATGAGTGCTCGAAAACTAACAAAAAAGATGAGGCTAAAGGCAAGACCGATACCGAGCGCCAAAAGGTAGGAGCCGGCATGCATTCGCATGAGTGGGATGAAGTTGAAGGCCGTCATTTCCATGAGACCGCCCGAGAAGATGCCGACGATGCCAAAGAAGTTCATGGTCATGGCAAGGCAGGAGGACAGGACGGCGTAGAGCAAAAAGAGTCCGGGATAGGTGAACATAAAGAGAAACTCGAGCGGCTCGGTGACGCCGCAGACCACCGAGGCGACGATGGCGGGCAAAAGGATGACCTTAAGGCCGGCGCGGCGTTCGGGTTTGGCGGTGAAATAGAATGCTGCCGCGATGGCGGGAAGGCCAAAGAGCTTGCCCCAGCCGGTGGCGGTAAAACCTGCCCAGGGCGCAAGTTCATTTAAAGGGCGCGTGCTATGGGAGAGAATGGGGAGCAGGTTGGTCCACGTGGCGTAAATACCGTCGTGAATGACCAGATTGTCGTAATAGATGGGCATATAGAGCAGATGGTGCAGCCCCATGGGCTCGAGCGCTCGCTCCAAAAACACAAAGATGCCCACGCCGAAGGGGCCGACGCCCGCAAGTGCGTGGCGCAGCGTTTCGGTCACAGCGTATGCGAAGGGCACGATGGCGGCCGAGATGGCGGCAAGGGCAAACACGGCAAAAAAGCTGATGAGGTAGACCAGCGAGGAACCCGAGAAGGTGCCGAGCCAATCGGGAACCTTGGCATCGTAGAAGCGGTCATGGATGGCGACGACGGTTGCCGACACCGCCAGCGGGCCGATAATGCCGGTGTCGAGCGTCTTGATGCCGTCGATGACGGTGATGCCGCTGGCGGGGGTTAAAGACGACGGGTACTTAAGCCCAAGGTTGTCGCCGCTCAGCTTAATGATCTCGCTCAAAAAGAAACAGTAGGCAAAATAGGCTACGAGCGCCTCGAGGCAGCAGCGTGCCGGTTGCTTTTGGGCAAGACCGATAGGCAACGCTACGGCAAAAAGGAGCGGGAGACGTTTAAAGACCGTCCACGAGCCGCGCTGGATGATGGTCCAGAAAACGTACCAAGGGGTTCCGTATACGGCGAGATCGCCGACGATGTCTACGGTCGTTGCGAGGGCGGAGATGCCGACCATGAGGCCTGATATAGAAAACAGCATGGCGGGCGCGAACATTGCCCCGCCAAAGCGTTGGATTTTCTGCAGCATAATATGCCTTCCGGATGCAACATGCTGTGCGAGCAAGAACGTTTAAACAATGAACTCATTGTAGAGGACTGGCTGCTTGCCGCATTGGCGGTTTTGATTCGGTCCGATTTGGGTTTCGGGGGAACCGTCGACGGTAAATAATCCGTACTTTACCGATAATCGGTTTAAACAACTTTAAGAAATGCTATCGTGCCTAGCCATACATATTCATTAGAGGTGAAGTTATGCCAAAAGCGATTTACGAAGGAATCTACCGCGAGATCCGTTCGCGCATCATTAACGGGACCTATGCGTTTCAGGAGATGCTGCCAACCGAAGCCGAGCTGACCGCGGAGTTTGGCTGCACGCGCAATACCGTTCGACGCGCCTTGAGCATGCTGGCCGACCAGATGTTTGTGCAGCCTATACACGGCAAGGGCGTGCGCGTTATTTGGCTTAAGGGCGAAACCGACATGCTGGGCGCACTCGAAGAGGTTGAGTCGTTTGGCGAGTTCGCAAAACGCAACAATGCCGTCGCATCGACCGAGGTCAAGTCTTTTGAACATTTGATTTGCACTGAGCAACTGTCGCGCCGCCTTGGCTTTAAGGTGGGCGAGGAGCTGATTCGCGTCGTGCGTGTCCGAAGCCTCAACGGCAGCGCGCGCCAGGTGGACCACGGCTACTTTTTGGAGTCGATCGCCAAGGGCCTGACCCCCGAGATTGCGGCAAGCTCTATCTACGACTATCTGGAGCACAAGCGTGGCGTCAAAGTGATGGCGAGCCGCCGTACGGTGAGCGTCGAGCTTGCCAACGATGAGGACTGCAGCTACTTGGACCTTGGCAAGTACAACTGCGTCGCCGTTATGGAGAGCCAGTCGTACACCTCGGACGGCATCTTATTTGAGGTGACGCACGCTCGCACACACCCCGAGATCTTCCACTACCGCGTTAACTCCAAGCGATAGCCGGCTAGCTCGCAGCCTGACGAGACTCATGTCCTCAAAGAGAAAACGCCCGGTCAAACCGACGATGCATCGGCTTGACCGGGCGTTTTCTCTGCATTCGATAACAAGTAATTGTTTATACAAAACTTGTCAAGTATCAAGTTGAAATTACCGTTCACCGAAGTTTTTCTACCGCTCTAGTAATACTTGTTCAAACAACTAGCCAAATAGCGTATTGTACAAATCAGCAAAAGGGGCAAAGTCCCCGAGCCAATCTCCGAAGGCGGCGGCAAAGGGTGCCGCCACGGTGTGAAAGGGTGGATTGTAATGAAGAACGAAATGAGCAGAAGGCAGTTCCTGGGCTTCGCTGGCTCCGCGGCTGCGGTTCTTGGTCTGGGTCTCGTGGGCTGTGGTGGTTCTGCCGGCTCCGGCTCCTCTGCTTCTGGTGACGCTGCCGAGGTCTACTTCCTCCAATTTAAGCCTGAGGTCGACAAGGAGTGGAAGGAGATCGCCAAGGCGTACAAGAAGGAGAAGGGCGTCGAGGTCAAGATCGTGACCGCCGCCTCCAACACCTACGAGGAGAAGCTCAAGTCCGAGATGTCCAAGAGCTCCGCTCCGACGCTGTTCCAGGTCAACGGCCCCACCGGCCTTAAGAACTGGAAGGACTACTGCGCCGATCTTTCCGACACCAAGCTCCGCGGTGAGCTCATCGACGACTCCCTGGCGCTGCAGTCCGACGGCAAGGATCTGGGTATCGACTGGGTTCAGGAGAGCTACGGCATCATCTACAACAAGGAGCTCCTCGAGAAGGCCGGCTACAAGGCCGAGGACATCAACTCCTTCGACAAGCTGAAGGCTTGCGCCGATGACATCCAAGCCCGCAAGGACGAGCTCGGCGTTGACGGTGCCTTCACTTCCGCCGGCATGGATGACTCCTCCAGCTGGCGCTACACCACCCACCTCGCCAACCTCCCGCTCTACTACGAGTTCGAGAAGGAGCACAACCAGGAGGACGACGAGATCAAGGGCGAGTATCTCGACAACTTTAAGCAGATCTTCGACCTGTACATCACCGACTCCACCTGCGATCCTTCGCAGCTCGCCTCCAAGACCGGTGACGACGCCACCAACGAGTTCGCAACCGGCAAGGCCGTCTTCTACCAGAACGGCTCTTGGGCCTACGCCGACCTCACCAAGGCCGGTATGACCGACGACCAGCTCGGCATGCTGCCGATCTACATCGGCGTCGACGGCGAGGAGAACCAGGGCCTGTGCTCCGGCGGCGAGAACTACTGGTGCGTCAGCTCCCAGGCTTCCGAGGATGCCCAGAAGGCCACCGAGGACTTCATGTATTGGTGCGTCACTTCTGACACCGCCACCAGCATCATCGCTGACAAGATGGGTCTGACCGCCCCGTTCAAGAGCGCTAAGGAGACCACCAACGTCTTCTCGCAGCAGGCCGTTGCTATGGCCAAGGACGGCAAGAAGACCGTCGCTTGGGACTTCGTTTACATCCCCTCCGAGGAGTGGAAGAAGAACCTCAAGCAGGCTCTCATCGCTTATGCTGCCGACAACACCAAGTGGGACGGCGTCAAGAACGCCTTCGTCGATGGCTGGAAGACCGAGAAGGCTGCTTCCGAGTAAGCAGTTGCTGCCCAAGCTATCTGATTAGCGACAGGGGGCGGGCAGACGTAGGTTTGCCCGCCCCCTGCATATTGAAAGGACCCTTCTATGGGCAAAGCACTCAAGCGCTGGTGGCCGCTCTTTATGCTGCCCACGTGCCTGGCGTTTATGATCGGGTTCGTGATTCCCTTTATCCAGGGTTTCTATCTCTCGTTCTGCCAGTTTATTACCATCAATAACGCGCACTTTGTCGGTATCGAGAACTACGTGCGCGCGCTGTCCGATCCGCAGTTCTCCACGTCGTTCTTCTTTACGGTGGCGTTTGCCTTCCTGTCGACGGTGCTCATCAACGTGATCGCGCTGGCCATTGCGCAGGCGCTCACTCGCAAGGCGCTCAAGGGCACCAACATCTTCCGTACGATTTTCTTTATGCCTAACCTGATTGGCGGCATTGTACTGGGTTACATTTGGCAGATTCTGATCAACTGCCTGCTCTCCAACGTGGGCGCCCAGCTCATCGCCCTTAACTCTGCTGCTGGCTTCTGGGGCCTTATCATCCTGACCCTGTGGCAGCAGGTCGGCTACATGATGATCATCTACATCGCCGGTCTGCAGTCCATCCCGTCTGACTACATCGAGGCCGCCAAGGTCGACGGCGCTACGGCATGGCAGACGTTTTGGAAGGTTAAGATCCCCAACCTGATGCCGACCATCACCATCTGCCTGTTCCTGTCCATCACCAACGGCTTTAAGCTGTTCGACCAGAACCTCGCCCTTACCGGTGGTGCCCCGGCGCACTCCACCGAGATGCTCGCCCTGAACATCTACAACACGTTCTATTCGCGTGCTGGCATCGCATGGCAGGGCATCGGTCAGGCCAAGGCAGTTATCTTCTGCATCCTGGTTGTCGCTATTTCTATGATCCAGCTTAAGGCCACGAGGTCCAAGGAGGTGCAGCAGTAATGAAACGCGATAAGGCTATTAACCGCGCGCTCTCGATCTTCTTTACGATTCTGTCGCTCGCGTGGATCTACCCTGTGTTCATGATTGCGCTCAATTCCTTTAAGAAGGGGACCGCAATCAGCACCACCACGGCGTTCGATCTGCTCACGCCCGAGACGTTCAACGGCCTCGCAAACTACGTGCACGCTCTTAACGAGCAGGGCTTTGCCTCGGCGTTTATGTACTCGCTCATCATCACAGTCACGTCGGTCGTGCTGATTCTGGTGTGCTGCTCCATGTGCGCTTGGTACGTGGTTCGTGTCAACAACAAGATCTCGAACTTCTTCTATTACCTGTTCGTGTTCTCGATGGTCGTACCGTTCCAGATGCTGATGTTCACGCTGTCCAATTTGGCGGACCGCATCGGCTTTAATACGCCGTTCAACATCTGCTTTATCTATCTGGGCTTTGGCGCGGGCCTGGCGGTCTTTATGTTCGCCGGCTTTGTAAAGAACATCCCGCTCGAGATCGAGGAGGCGGCCATGATTGACGGCTGCAACCCGGTCCAAGTGTTCTTTAAGATCGTCCTTCCCATTATGAAGCCCACCTATCTTTCGGTCGGCATCCTTGAGACCATGTGGGTCTGGAACGACTATCTGCTGCCCTACCTTACGCTCGACTCCACCAAGTACAAGACCATTCCTATTTTGATCCAGTACTTCCGCGGCGGCTATGGCCACGTCGAGCTCGGCCCCATGATGGCCTGCATCATGATGGTCGTTGTCCCCATCGTCATCATGTACATCTTCTGCCAGAAGTACATCATCGACGGTGTGGTGGCAGGTGCCGTCAAGGGCTGATGCCGTAACTGTTTTGCAAGTTTTGGCGGCGCCCCTCAGCGCGGCGCCGCGTATCGAAAGGTAGAGACATGGCCGAGATCGTTCTCAAACATGTTCAGAAGGTGTATCCCAACAACGAGTCAAAAAAGAAGGGCTTCTTTGGCAAAAAGAAGAAGACCGAGGAGAAGAAGCACAACCTCAAGGTTACCGAGGACGGTGTGCTCGCTGTAGAGGACTTCAACCTCACCGTTCACGACCAGGAGTTCATCGTCCTCGTTGGCCCCTCTGGCTGCGGTAAGTCCACGACGATGCGCATGGTCGCCGGCCTAGAGGACATCACCTCCGGCGACGTGCTCATCGACGGCAAACGCGTCAACGACGTGGCGCCCAAGGACCGCGACATCGCCATGGTGTTCCAGAGCTACGCTCTGTACCCCAATATGACGGTGTACGAGAACATGGCGTTTACGCTTGAGCTCAAGAAGGTCCCCAAGGACGAGATCGACCGTAAGGTTCGCTCCGCTGCCGAGATCCTGGGTATTACCGAGTACCTCGACCGTAAGCCCAAGGCGCTCTCCGGCGGCCAGCGCCAGCGCGTCGCCATCGGCCGCGCCATCGTGCGTGACCCCAAGGTCTTCCTGATGGACGAGCCGCTGTCCAACCTGGATGCCAAGCTTCGTAACCAGATGCGCGCCGAGCTCATTAAGCTGCGTCACGAGATCAAGGGCACCTTCATCTACGTTACCCACGACCAGACCGAGGCTATGACCCTCGGCGACCGCATCGTGGTCATGAAGGACGGCGTCGTCCAGCAGATCGCCACGCCGCAGGAGGTCTTCAACCATCCCGCGAACATCTTCGTCGCCGGCTTCATCGGCGTGCCGCAGATGAACTTCTTCGATGCCCAGCTGGTGCGCTCGGGCAACGGCTTTACTGTCAAGACCGAGGATATGAACGTGGCGCTCGCCCCGGAGACTTGCGCTCAGCTTGCCCTCAACTGGGACGGCGGCGACGTGAAGGAGATTACGGCCGGCGTGCGCCCCGAGCAGATTCTGCTTGCCGACAAGGACGAGGAGGGTGCGCTCCAGGGCACCGTCGAGGTGACCGAGCTCATGGGCTCGACCGAGCATGTCCACGTGACCGCTCCCGACGGCCAGTTTGTCCTGATTATCCCCGTCGTCGACCTCGAGGCCAAGGGCGCGCTCAAGGCTGGCGACCCCATCTGGTTCAAGTTCGAGAAGAACGCGACTCATCTCTTCGATAAGGTGTCTGGCAAGAACCTTATCTAGGCCCGGTGCATCCAGGCCCTCCCTTTGGGCGACTGCGGCTTTGCCATCCTTTTGCCGCGGTCACATATAAGGCTCCCCTCTCGTCCACTGGGCGAGAGGGGAGCCTTTCTTTGTGTTGGGACTGTCTGACCGGTCGTTTGTCTCGATCTGTAACGGATAGGGCCGATTTCGGACGTTAGATGTTACAGATCGAGGCGGTTCCGCTGAGCTAACCATTTCATCTAAATCTGTAACACCAAAGGCGAATTTCACCTGCTAGATGTTACAGATTGAGATAAACCCAAGGGGAGGGGCCGGTATGTCTCAATCTGTAACAGCTGGGACCGTTTTGGTTGAGTAGTTGTTATGGATCGAGATTGTTTGGCCGAGTCGGATCACAGGGTAACGTGCGGGCACAAAAAACGGAGCCGCGTTGCCGTGGCTCCGTTTTCAAGAGGATGGGCGATGAAACCGAATTAGCTCAGGTGCCAGATCTCGTCGTTGTACTGGGAGATCGTACGGTCGGACGAGAAGGCGCCGGCGTTGGCGATATTGATGAGCGCCTTGCGCATCCAGGCGTCCTGGTCCTCGTAGTCGGCCAGCACGCGCTCCTTGGTCTGGATGTACTCCTCAATGTCGAGCAGGGCCATAAACCAGTCCTTGCCCTTAATGTCGTCGTGCAGGCGCTGCAGGCGCTCGGCGTTGCCGGTTGCCATAAAGGCCGGGTTGGTGATGAAGTCCACCAGCAGTTTAATGCCGGGCTTGCGGTAGAGCGCACCGGCGTTGTAGGTGCCGTCGGCGTAGAGCTGCTCGACCTGTTTGGACGAGGCACCAAAGGTATAGATGTTCTCGTCGCCCACGAGCTCGGCAATCTCCACGTTGGCACCGTCGAGCGTGCACAGGGTTAGGGCGCCGTTGAGCATGAACTTCATGTTGGAGGTGCCGCTCGCCTCCTTGGAGGCCAGGCTGATCTGCTCGGAGATGTCAGCGGCGGGGATCACGCGCTCGGCGGCGGTGACGTTGTAGTTCTCGATCATGACAACCTGCAGGTAGGGAGCCACGTCGGGGTCGTTTGCAATCCACTGCGACAGCGTCAGGATCAGATGGATGATGTCCTGCGCGATAGTGTAGGCAGGCGCCGCCTTGCCGCCAAAGATGATGGTGACAGGGTGCTTAGGCCTGTTGCCGTTCTTGATATCGAAGTACTTCCAGATGATGTAGAGCGCGAGCATCTGCTGACGCTTGTACTCGTGGATGCGCTTGACCTGGACGTCGATGATGGCGTTGGAGGGAATGGTCACGCCCTGCTCGAGCGCCATGAACTGGCGCATGATGGCCTTGGCCTCGACCTTGGTGGCGGCCAGGCGCTCAAGAACGTCCTTGTCGTCGGCGAACTTGGCGAGTTTGTTCAGATCGCCGGTGCTGCGCCAGTCGGTGCCGATTACATCGTCGAGCAGGCTGGCGAGCGCGGGGTTGGCTCCATGGATCCAGCTGCGGAAGGTGATGCCGTTGGTCTTGTTGGAGAACTTCTCGGGATAGATCTCGTAGAACGGATGAAGCTCGGTGTCCTCCAGGATCTTGGTGTGGAGGGCGGCTACGCCGTTGATGGAGAAGCCAAAGTGGATGTCCATGTGGGCCATGTGGACGGTGTCGTGCTCGTCGATGATGGCGACGCGCGGGTCATCGTGCTCGGCTTTCGCGATCTCATCGAGCTTGACGATAATGTCGGCGATGGCAGGGGAGACCTTCTGCAGGCTGGCGAGCGGCCACTTCTCGAGCGCCTCGGCAAGGATCGTGTGGTTAGTGTAGGCGACCATGGAGCGTACGATGGTCACGGCCTCGTCAAACTCGATGCCATGCTCGGTGGTGAGCAAGCGAATGAGCTCGGGGATGACCATGGTGGGGTGCGTGTCGTTAATTTGGACCACGGCGTAGTCGGCCAGATCGTGCAGGTTGCTGCCGCGCTCGACGGCCTCGTCGATCAGGAGCTGGGCGGCGTTGCTCACCATGAAGTACTCCTGATAGATGCGAAGCAGGCGGCCCTGCTCGTCGGAATCGTCGGGGTAGAGGAACAAGGTGAGGTTCTTGGCGATCTCGGTCTTGTCGAAGTCGATGGAGCTGCCGGGGACCAGGCCGTCGTCGACGCTCGCCAGGTCGAACAGGCGCAGACGGTTCTTGGTGGGCTGGCCGTAACCGGGCACGTCGATGTTGACGAGCTTGGAGGTAACGGCAAAATCGCCGAACTCGACGGTGTAGGAGCGGCCGTCGTCGACTAGGATGTCCTGCTCACCGAGCCACTCGTCGGGGACGGCCTTCTGCTGGTTGTCGACAAAGCGCTGACGGAACAGGCCGTAGTGATAGTTGAGGCCCACGCCATCGCCGGTCAAGCCCAGCGTGGCGATGGAATCCAGGAAGCATGCGGCCAGGCGGCCCAGGCCGCCGTTGCCGAGCGACGGCTCGACCTCGAACTCCTCGATCTTGTTGAGGTCGTGGCCTGCGGCGGTGAGCTGGTCCTTAACCTCATCGTAGATGCCGAGGTCGATCATGTTGTTGATGAGCAGCTTGCCGATCAAAAATTCGGCGGAAATGTAATAGAGCTTTTTCTTGCCGTTGTTGAGCGGGCAGGCGGCGGAGCGCTCCTGCACGAGTTTGACCAGCAGCTTGTAAATGCGACGGTCGTCGAGCTGCTCGAGCGAGGTGCCAAAAGACTGCTCGGCGAGTTCCATGAGGTTAATTTGGGGCATGTTTTCTCCTGTGATGGGTTGTTTCATGTCTGCAATTCATAAGAAGCCCGCGCGAGGGGATTGGGGTGGCCTCGCGCGGGAAAAAGCAAGCGCGTCCGCACGGTGGGGAGGGGTCGGGCGCGGTAGCTCCTATTGAGGAAGCTCGATTTCGGCTTCCGACGGGATGCGGAAGTAGGTCTCGGTCCAGTCGGTGAGTTTGTGCTCGAGCTCGCGGGTGATGGCGCCGTCGAGCATGCGCCAGGTCCAGTTGCCGCCCAACGTGGCAGGGGTGTTGATGCGCGCCTCGTTGCCCAAGTTGAGCAGGTCCTGCATGGTGTAGATGCACGTGTCGCTCACGCTGGCGGCGATGGTGCGATTGAGTGCATCTGCCATGGGTTCGCCGGCCTGCTGATGGGTGTACAGGGCTGCCTGCTCGCGCTGACGCGGGGTGGCCGTTCCCTCAAACCAACCGCGCGCCGTCTCGTTATCGTGGGTGCCCACATAGGCGACGGTGTTGGCGATGTAGTTATGCGGCAGGTAGTACGAGTTGGTGCCCTCAAAGGCAAACTGCAGGATCTTCATGCCGGGGAAGCCCGAGTTGTCGCGCATGTCGATGACGCCGGGGGTGAGGAAGCCCAGGTCCTCGGCGATGATGGGCAGCGTGCCGAGCTTTTCCTCGAGCGTCTTGAAGAACTTGAGGCCGGGACCCTGCGTCCACGAACCGTAGGACGAATCGGGCGAGGAGAACGGCACCTCCCAATAGGCCTCGAAGCCGCGGAAGTGATCCAGGCGGATGACGTCGTACATGTCGAGGGCGGCGCGAATGCGGCCCTCCCACCAGGAGAAGCCGTCGGACTCCATGGCGTCCCAGTCGTAGATGGGGTTGCCCCAGTACTGGCCGGTGGCCGAGAACTGGTCGGGCGGCGTGCCGGCGACGCTCACGGGATTGCCGGCGGTGTCGATCTTAAAGAGCTCAGGCGTCGCCCACATCTCGACGGAGTCACGCGAGACATAGATGGGCAGGTCGCCGATGATGAGAATGTCGCGCTCGTTGGCATAGGCCTTGAGGCGGCTCCACTGGCGATCGAAGAAGTACTGCGTCATCTGGTGGTAGAGCATACGCGCCGGATGGTCGGCGCAGACCTTGGCGGAAGCCTCGCCGCGGGTGCGGAGCTCCGCGGGCCACTCCCAAAACGCCTTGAGACCGCACTCCTCTTTGACGGTCATGAACTCACAGTAGGGGATGAGCCAGTCCTCGTTGGCCTGGATAAAGTCATCGAAATCGGCCGGCTTGTCGGCAGCAAAGCGCTCGGCGGCGCGGTCGAGAATCTGACGGCGGCCACCAAAGATGGCACCGTAGTCGACATTGCTGGGGTCGGATCCCAGATACACGCCATCGATATCGCGCTGCTCCAGATACCCTGCCTCGATAAGCTCGGCAAAGTCGATAAAGTTGGGGTTGCCTGCGCGGGCCGAGAACGACTGATAGGGCGAATCGCCATAGCTGGTCGTCGTAAGGGGCAGAATCTGCCAGTAATGTTGTTTGCATGAGGCGAGAAAATCGACGAAGTCGTAGGCATTCCAGCCAAAGCCGCCGATTCCGTATGGTCCGGGCAGAGATGAGACGGGCATGAGGACGCCGCTTGCACGCTCCATGAATGCGCTCACCAACCTTCTTGTTGTGGGGTCGGCCTGCCGATGGGTGTGCAGTCCGCCTCCGATGTTCTGATTCGATACGCCTATTGTAAAACATGTTGTTTAAACATGTACAGGCAAGATAAAAAAGTTGGTCGATTTTCGGCGAATGGTTACATGCCATGAAAAAGCCCCGACCTCACAACGTGAGATCGGGGCAAGAGCGGTATGTAGGTTTTTGCTACTCGGCGTCGGCGAAGCCGTTGGGGTTGTGGCTCTGCCAGTTCCAGCTATCGCGGCACATGTCCGCGATGTCGTACTGGGCCTTCCAGCCCATCATGCGCTCGGCCTTGGAGGCATCGCACCAGTTGGCAGCGATGTCGCCGGCGCGGCGCTCGCGGATCACGTAGGGCAGCTCCTTGCCACAAGCCTTGGAGAAGGCGGCGACGACCTCGAGTACCGAGGTGCCGGTGCCGGTGCCCAGGTTAAAGATCTCGACGCCGGTTTTGCCGTTCATCCAGTTAAGGGCGGCAACGTGACCAGAGGCCAGATCGCACACGTGGATGTAGTCGCGCACGCCGGTGCCGTCGGGGGTGGGGTAGTCGTTGCCATAGACCTGAACGGCCTCGAGCTTGCCCACGGCGACCTGGGCGACATAGGGCACCAGGTTGTTGGGGATGCCCTTGGGGTCCTCGCCGATCAGGCCCGACGGATGAGCGCCGATGGGGTTGAAGTAACGGAGCAGCACGACGTCCCACTCGGGGTCGGCGGTGTGGACGTCCATAAGGATCTGCTCGATCATCCACTTGGTCCAGCCATAGGGGTTGGTTGCGGGCTTCTTGGGGTCTTCCTCGGTGACGGGCGGGTTGTCCGGGTCGCCGTAGACGGTCGAGGAGCTCGAGAAGATGATGGACTTGCAGCCATGGTTGCGCATGACGTCGATGAGCACCAGGGTGTTCTCGATGTTGTTGTGGTAGTACTCGACGGGCTTGCTCACCGACTCGCCGACGGCCTTAAAGCCGGCAAAGTGGATGACACGGTCGATCTGATGGGTATCGAAGATCTTGTTCATCGCATCGCGGTCGAGCACGTTGGCCTTGTAGAAGGTGAGGTTCTTGGCGGCTTCGTCGCCCACGATGGTCTTGACGCGGTCGACGGCGACGGCGCTGGAGTTGGAGAGATCATCGACGATGACGACCTGGTAGCCACCCTCGAGCAGCTGAACGACGGTGTGCGAGCCGATAAAGCCGGCGCCACCGGTAACGAGGACGCAGGTGTCTTTGGGGTCGAGTGCTTTGGACATGTAGTCTCCTATCGAATCAGGAACACTTCTAGAGGGGAGTATAGCGCAGGCGGGGACGCCCAAATGGTGCACTGTAGGAAAAGCAGAGGATTATGTTAACGTACTCATATAAGAGCTTGCTCAATTGTTACCTCAAATTTGACAATTGCTTACGAGCCGCCGACCTTGTAGTTTCCTGCCGTTCGTGGAAATCGTTGGGACGCGCCATATGTACGCTAATATGTATGAGTTGAGCGACATATAAATAAGCATGTAACGGAGTACATATGTCACCAAACAGCGATTCCATCCTTTCCCAGGAGCTCTCGCGCCGCACTGCCCTTAAGGCCCTGTTCGGCGCCGCTTCTGCGGCAGTTCTTTTTGGCCTGCCCACTCGCGCCCATGCGGCGGAGGCTTCCAAAGAAACCACCGATAAATTGAATGCCGCCCAGGCCCAACTCGACGAGGTTCAGGCCCAGCTCGACAGCATCGCAAATGAGTATGCGGCGCTGGCCAACAAGAATGCCCAGACCCTCAACGACATCGAGAATGTCCAGGGCAAGATTGACGACACGCAGGCCCAGATCGATGAAAAGAAGGCCGAGCTCAAGAAGAAGCGCAACGACCTTTCCGATCGCGTGGCCGCCAGCTACAAGTCCGGCGGTACGAACATCCTGTCGCTGCTGCTGGCCTCTGGCTCGTTTGAGGAACTCGTCGCCAACGCGCATTACGTTGAGAAGATCAACAAGAGCGACCGCGATGCCATCGAGGATATCCAGACGATTCAGGCTGAGCTCGACGCGCAGAAGACCGAGCTCGAAGCACAAAAGGCCAACCTGGAGAAACTCAAGGACCAGCAGACGGCTCAGATGCAGGATATGCAGGCCAAGCAGCAAGAAGTCCAGACCGTGCTGAACGGTCTTTCCGACGACGTCAAGGAGCTCATGGCTCAGCGCGATTCCGAGATTCTCGCTGCCGCCCAGGCCGAGGAGGCCGCTAGGAAGGCCGCCGCTGCCGCGGCCGCCGCGAACAAGAACAATTCCTACTCGGGTGGTTCGAGCTCGGGCGGTGGATCGTATGCGCCCGGAACTCCGCAGCAGAATGCCGGCTCGGGCAAGCAGCAGGCCGTCGTCAACGCGTGCTACTCCACGCCTTCGCCGGGTCAGAACTGGTGCGCGGCGTGGGTTACCAATGTCTTCCGCAATGCCGGCGTGGGCTATTTTGGCGGCAACGCGTGTGACATGTTCAACGCCTGGTGCTATAGCTCCGACCGCTCGGCGCTGCAGGTGGGCATGATCGTGGCCGATTCCTCGCACAGCGGCACGGGTGCTCCGGGCCTTATCTACGGTCATGTGGGTATCTACGTTGGCGGCGGCATCGTAATGAGCAACGAGGGCGCCATTACGTCTAAGTCGCTTGATTCGTTCATTAGCTTTTATGGTACTGGCTCTGGCGTGCGTTGGGGCTGGCTTGGCGGTATTGCGCTGTCGTAAAGCCGACTGGGCCGCGTGCCCGCCCGCAATATATTTGATTGCCTGCTCGGGCAGTCCTGGGGGGGGGGGGGGGGGGGGGGGGGGGGGGGGGGGGGGGGGGGGGGGGGGGGGGG
>USFK01000013.1 GCA_900553935.1 uncultured Collinsella sp. | reverse complement strand
GCTTTCCAGCTTTCCACTTAACTTACCACCTAAGGTGGAAAGCTGGAAAGCTAGGTGGGAAGCTGGGGCAGCAGCAGGCCAGGAGAACAAGAAAAGGGGCGGCAACCGGGTGGTTGCCGCCCCCTTTGCGAAGCTAGTTGGCTTCGGAACTAGTGGTCGATGCCGTTGAGGTTCACCCTCGTGAGCGTATAGGTCACATAGTCGGGCGATTGAGGCTTTGCGCTCGCCACGTCACCCTTAACCAGGCTCGCTCTCATTACCAATCGATAGTTCGCGTAGAACTGCTCACGCTGTTCGACCTGCGTGTTGACCTTAACGGTAAAGGGCAGGCTAAACGTAGTGTCACCGTTCTGCGTTTTGAACTTGCCATTCTCCTTCGAGTCAGTGAAGGTGATCGTGCTACCGGAGGGAGCGACCGCGGCAAGCTTACTCTCCGTCACTGTTACGTAGTTGGAGATATCATCCGTTACACTCTCATACGTGCCGTCGGTTCCGCGGCGCTGCAGCTCGAGCGTGTACACAACAGAGTCGGCATTTGCAATTGCCTCGGCGGCGTTGCTAAGTCCACCCAGTTCATACGTGGCACCCAGACCAATCGTGCCATTCGCGATCGGACGTAGGTCGTCCACGTTAATACCAAGCTGCGACTTATCTGGCGCAGAAAGCGTAATGGTCGTATCACCCGTGTCCATGCGATAGTACCCGACGTTACCGGGCTTCGTCTGCGTCAGGCTCGAGGTATTAAGGCCTTCCTTACGCGTCGAAAGCTTGGCAGTATAGGACATCTTGGTACAGGCGTCCTCGCCAGACTGCTTGGACAGGGAGATAACCTTGTTGCAGCCGTCCGGCGTAAGGCGAATCTCTTCCACCACCGTGTGCACGGTAAAGGATCCGTCCGTTGCGATCTTGCGGATTCCGGCGAGGTCATGGTCGAGCGTGAGCTTCAGCGAATCATCGCCTGTATCCGTCACGGTCTGCGTGAACGCAGGCATCGAAGCGTCACACGGCTCCCAATCGCCGCCATTCCACCTGTAGTTCTGACCGCCGATGGCAACATAAAACTTCGCAATTGCCGAGGTTCCGCTCGGGAAACTACTTACTCCCATTAGGTTGTTGTTGGCGCCATAGCGACACAGCGATGTATCGAGCTGATAGAACAGATGGTCACTCTCTGTATAGTATTGGCTCGGGCTAAACGTAACCCTATCTTTGACGTCAAGAGAAAGCACGTAGGCGGCACCGTCCTCCGACTTCGAAACCGGAATGCGCGCCGCATTTTTATTGTCGACTACACTCTGCTCATAATTGGACAAGATGCTGTATGTCGATGCCGTACTGTTTTGATTATCTTCGCCACCGGTGCGCAAGACGTGATGCAAATTCCAAGATATGCGGGCACCCGAAGAATTTGAGTCAATAGACGAAGCCGTAAAACCGTTGATACTAGCTTGCGTCCCGCCGTCGCCCGACTTAGGCACGTTGACAACTAGGTAGACGCTCTCCGATGCACGCTTCTCTCTGCCGGTATCCTTCTCCTTAGGTACCTTTAGCGTATAGCGCTTGTTGCTGGGAACGTTAGCGCCCGCAACCTTAAACAGCGTCCACTTGTCTCCGATCTTCGCCTTAGCGGTCGCCTCTGCCTCGTTTTCACACGCAACCCATGTGCCGGCGCCATCCTTTGTGGCCGACACACCCAAGATCTCGCTCAGCCATCGCTCCTGATATGGATTGCCCGCAGAATCCTCAAAGCCGGCATCTCCGCTCAGGGAAGCGCTCGTTGCGCCGCCTTCGCCCACCGTATAGTGATATTCCCTGCCACCGGCCTTGCCGTCAACGTTCGCATCGACGAGCGTAAGCTGGGTGCCCTGGGGCAGCCTTCCGTCGGCACCATTGAAGAGGATGCTCTTGCCGAGCCCCTTCATCGAGCCGCCAGCAGCCATATAGCTGTCCCAGCCAAAGTCGACTTCCGTCCCATTGGCAGAATTGTATGTCCAGGTAAGCAGACCCGTCATCGGCTCGCCAAAGCTCGTAAGCACGTGTGCATCTCTTCCAAGGTTAGCGTAGTCGCTTTCTTTAAATTTAGTGCCGTAATCATACGTTGCAGTGAAATCAATCTCGAGCTTGCGCTTAACGATGATCGGCACCTGAACGTTGTAGCTCTGACCCGCCTCGGTAAAGGTAACGGTCAGGAGCGTAAAGCGACCTTTGCCGTTGTCCCAATCGGAGCTTGGGCTAAACGACATGTTCTTTTTACCGTTGTTCACCACACGAAGTGTGGGATTGCTCGACGCACCATCGTCCTTAACGAATACACCGTTCTTGAGTTGGAACACCTCCGCCTTGGCCGTCACGTGCGGATTGGTGCCATTCTCGTTATTCAATCTGCAAGCGTCGGAGAAGCCGCCGTTCGTGATGATGTTTAGATAGCTCTTGACCGTCGTATTATCGGTACCCGAGATCACCAAAACGGGAAAATCCGTTGCAACCTTGCTGTCGCTTGCATCGTTATTCGCATTGAACATGCTCGCCACGGATTTGGCGTTATAGCTCGACGTATTTTGATAGGCGCCATCGTCATTGATGCCGCCGATGTTGGTGTAGGTGTAACGGTTGGCAACGCCGGGGCTCGACGGATTCTGGATGGCCGTGGCAAGGCCAACGTTCATGCCGTCGCCGAACAGATAACGGCCGGCCGTGTCAGCATCGGAGGCGCGCACAGCAAGGCCACTCGTCGGACTCGTCGTGACGTAGGGCGAAACGGCCGCCGTCACATTGCCGTTCGCAGCATCGTTGCCATACAGTGTCGCGCCCTTGGCATCGGAAAGCTTGTCTTCATAGGCAGCAAATGCGATGTATGACTTTTTGTTCACCTTTTTAAGGTCGTCGGTGCCGGAAGAATTGCGCATCAGCTTGAGCGATTCACTCGCACTGTTTGGTCTAATGGCAATTCCTGCGACAAAAACGTTGACGAGATCAGCGGATGAACTATTTCCGAACAAATATCCCTGGCTAGTTTGCGCCCCAAAGATATTGCGATCCATGAGCACGTTTACGAGCCTAAATGAGCCACGGCCATCGCCAGACACGCCACCAGAACAACTTCCCAGCGATGAGTTCCATGCAGCGTTCTTGCTACCGGTAAAGTTATTCTCGCCAATGGTCGAATTCAAAAGCGTGACAGAGTTCGCCGTGTTACCGATCGAGCCAACAACACCACCAGAATACGAACCATCGACGACCAGTCCAGTGATAGTTGAATTCTTGACCTCGAGGGCACACCCACCTTTCAGATCACCGATTAAACCGGCAGAGCACTCACGAGCACCAAGATAGATGTCTTTTATTACACAGCTATCGAACTTAAATGCACCGCCCGAAGCCGCTTCGCCGACTGCACCAGCAACGTACTTAAGATTATTCGATCCTCTAACACCAAATACCGTTTTACTCTGCACGTCGCCTTGGATGCACAGATTGTAGACAGACACGATTCCATTTTCGGACCTTCCGATAAGGCCGCCGGTCCCCTCGGTCGCGCTCGATGCTGCCGGCTGAAGCGTGACATTGCTGATCTCCGCCTTTCCGGCACCCTGCGAAGGCGTTCCAGCATCATCGGTGTTCACCAGGAAACCACCTCCAGCAAGACCCACGACACCGCCGGTCCTTGCGTTAGAAGCAGTTGACATAATCGTGGAATTCTTGGCAATAGGCGTGCTCGCCTTTGTCCAAACGCCACCAGCGGAATTTTGGTTCAGCTTGCCGACGAAGCCGCCGACGTTTTTCACGCCAGAAATGTCCATGTTGCTATAAGAGCAATCGTAAAGCTTGACCGGAGAATAGCGCGTGTTCGAATTTGAGGTGTCATTACGATTCACCAGCAAAGTTGTATCTTTATCAGTCCTGCGGCTACCATAGCCGGATGCGCCGAGCAATCCGCCAGCGTTATTGGGGCCATTCACCCTGCAGTTATCCATGGTAATTCCTGCATATTTGCCGTAATCTGCCAGCGAGCTCGCGTTCGCCGTAGTACCCGCAAGCAGACCGACGCCAACCTGCTCATTACCCGCACCACTGGGGGCGCCGGCTGCATTGATATACGTAAGAGAAATATTGCAGTCATCGAACTTTAGGTTCTGGACGGTATAGCCACCGTTGCCCGCAGCAGCAGCGCCGTCCGTTGCCGAAGTGCCGATGCTCTCCCTCACGTTGGTCGAGGCGTACGTTACGGTGCCAAAGAGAGCGCCCACTCCGGTGAGTTTGTAATTATCGTCGGCGTACTCCGTGACCCCATATACCTTGCTGGCCGCCTTGCTACCGACCTTTATTTTTGCACCGTTGCCGTTGATGCACGCAACAAGCGGCACGATTCGATCGCGGTCGGCGCCCTTACCGGATGCGCATGCGTTTGAGTAGTAGCGACCCGAAAGGCCCGTGTAACCCGTACCGTAAGGCGTCATGTCATAATCAATGTCCTTGTCCGTGTTCACGAACCGCAAATCCATTCCCGAGACCTGCGCGGCACAGATGTTGCCCGTCTGCCACGTGGCATACTTCGATACCAGGTAGGGAGAGTTAACATCCAAGCCATCGCCTGCATAGTCGAGAGCGTTACCCTCCTGGATACCGGGGCTTTTCATGTCATCGTTTTTCGCATTAGCAAAGTCGTCAGCGGCACTCGCCGGCCTTCCAACATGTGTATAGCTCGCGTTGCGAACTTTGCCGTATTGTTGGTTGCCGAATTTGTACATTCCCGTTGCGTTGCCGCCACCCATGTAGGCACGCGAGCCCGCATACGTTCCATACGCATCGTTCGTGGTATTCGTATTCGCCGAACCACCAGCCGCGCCGCTGCTGATAATGGCCGAAAGTACGAGCAGTCCCTGCGAGTCATTGACGGTTGTGGTTATGGCGAGGTTATTATTGGTGCCATCTCCCCTATAGCGGCCCTGTGTTGCACCTGTCTCGATGCAGTTCGTTTTCGAAGTATCAAGATTGTTCACCTTGTAGTTGCGATCAGTGTTGTTGAGTCTCTTGCTATCGGCAAGCTCGCTGAACGCATAGCCGTCGATTACGCGGCCAACATACGGGTTGTCATAGAGAGAGGCGCCGGTGCCATGCCAGTCGTTAAGAGCACCATCTCTGTGCGAAGAGTTGCGGAAAATGACGCCACCACCCGCAACAGCACCAACGTAGCCACCAACGGGCACAAGGTGCGCGCCGCCGCCATTATCGCCTGCCGCCCCAGCAACGCTAAAGCCAGCATCCGTATTCACCGACACGCCATCGATGATATTGTCACCGCCCATGATGCAACCGATCACGCCGCCAAAGAACGCGCCCGGCACACCAGAACCAGATGTATCTTTACTCTTATATGCAATTGAGGCTGGCGTGCCCGAGTATTCAATATTCAGGTTGCTCACAACGCTGCCGTAGCTATACCGGATCAATCCGGAAAGCGCGCTTGCGCCTTCGGTCTTGTTTATCTTGATGGTCGCTAAACCGCTGCTTCCCAGGTCGCCAACAACAACCCCTCTGAACGGGTTGCTCTGATTGCCCAAACCCTGGAAGGCGGTGGTATCGAGCACAAGCGTATTGGTACCATTTCCCTCGCTATCAAACGGCTCGATACTATAGTAGGCGCTTTGGAGATAGCTGTGCATCGTCGCATCGTCTAGCGCGTTATTGGGGTCAGTGGCACCTTCCCCCGTCTTCTTCTCCCACTTTTTTTTCGCCTGTTTGTAGATGTACGTCACTTCGTTTTCAGGCTTCTCACTGGACGAACGACGCTGACATAGCTCTTCCTGATTGGCGGCAATCGTTACTTCCCAACCGTCGATTGCATTTTGCGTGTTGATATACTCAGCAACCGTGTTGAGCTCTGATGCTTTAGTTATGGCATAGGGATCGCCATAGGTACCGCAGCCCGTCGTAAGCTTGGGCACACGCTGGTTAACTTTGATTTCGTGGTATTGGACTTTGTTTTCGTTGACATTGCCCTTTTTCACATACGGGAGATAACCACCGAATTGCGGAGTATCCGCATTTGCCTCTTTGTTGTCGACGGTGACGAGGCCAGCGGGGGTCCCATAGGTGCTCTCGTCGTAGTACCAGAGCTGCTTACCGGAGTATTCGCCCTTCGAGTCGATCTCGCTACCGAATGTGACCTTCTCGTTCGTCTGGTCATCCTTCATAAAGGTATACACCGCAGAGCCAGTCTTGCCCTCGCCGTAGCCAAAGCTCTCAAGCAAGCTTGCGCGGGTGAACATCGCGTTATCAGTTGCACTGGGGAGGCTGATCGCGCTGAATGTTGCCGTCACCTGGTCGGCCGTACTGCCCACACCAAGCCTACCGAACAGTGATGTCGCCGCCTTGGTGTCGCCCCCATACCCCTTGGTTGAGATATTAGTTGCGTTCAGATTCACGTACGTCTGCATCTCGTTGATGAGCAAAGGCGCGTAGTCAGTTTTATCGGTTACGCCATCGACGGTCAAGCCATCAAGCGTAAGATTATCTATAGAGATCTGCTTAACCGAAGTCGAAGACCCGTAAATATAGCGGCACACCAAAGCACCGGACGAGCTTCCCGCATCTTTTACAAGGGAGCCCACGGTACCGCCCAGCGTGACATTGTTTACCGTAAGGTCGCCCGCATGGGTTCGAATGAGCCCACAATGCATGTTCTCGTGCTGCGTCGCTTCGCTGTTCTTCTTGTTGCCATTTTGCTCTGCTTTGATTTTGGAATAATGGAACTTGATGTCGGCATTTTTCACCGTCACCTTGGAGCCACTAGCGGGATTACTGGGATAGAAGCTATATCCATTCATGTCGATAGACACGCGTGTGCCATCGTTCGTGCCAATATTGTTTCCTTGGAAAATCTGCTGGTTTCCCGGAATGATATAACTCCGAATATCGCTGGGCGCATACAAATATGCGCACCAGAGCAGCAAGTACTCCGGCGAGTCCATAAAATTCGCCCTGCTATTATTCTCGGGATTATTACCCACCTTCGCATATGCCTTATCGAGGTTGTAGTAATACCTCGTCCAGGCATTCGTGTTGTGGTTCTTGCCGAAATCAGAACGGTTGTGATAGCTGTTGTCGCTTCCCTTCTCGCCGCTCATGTCGAGCTTACCCTCATTAACGTCGTCTTTGGTATGCAGAGAAACGACCGTGTTCCATTCGCCGTCCATGAGCTTGCTGCCCGGCTTTACGCCATTGCCCACCCACTCGTCGAAGGTCGTTATATCGGGTGCCGTAATCTTGATACCAGAAACTTTGTATGCAGTTCCCCAATATGCCCTATCTTCCAGGTACAAACCCGTATAGGACTCGGAGCCATATACTCCAGAAGCCACCTTACTGCCGCGGCCAACGAGCAGACCAAGCGTTGTAGCGCTCTTGGCATTGATGGTGGCACCCGAAAGATCGATGGCGTAGTTGTTGATAACCCATTGACCGCTGGCTGCATATACGAGCCCGCCGAGTTCACCTGAGTTGTTTGCTGTTATGGAAGCGTTGTTCGTCTTGAGAGCATACGTACTGTCGCTAGTGTTTTTGCTGCTATCCCCGATGGTGACAACCGTATTGCCCCAGCTGTAGCCCAAAAGACCGCCAGCGCCGCTCTTCGCGTCACCGTTCTTGCCAACGGTCATGCTGAACGAATTGAACGTAAGTCCTGTGATGTTGACGTTGGTCGCATTCGCCGCGATGCCCTGAGTGATGCAGCCGATAAGGCCGCCAATCTGGGATTTCTTATTGCTCGCGCTGTCGCCCGCGGTAATCGCATTTTCACCCGCGGGCGCGTCACCGACCTCGAGACTCGCCACGTTAACGATAGCGACAACGTCCGCCACATAACCGACAGCGCCGCCGATGCATGTGTTGCCGTTGAGAGTAGCGCCCGTTTTGACGGTCGCTTGTGCCTTTGTGCTGCCGCCCGTGTTGCTGCTACTGAAAGTAACGGTTCCGCCGCCCCTCACGCTACCCGCAATGCCGCCGATGTTGACATCGTTTCCGAACGAATCGTCGCAGGTAATAGCCGCGTTGCACATAACGCTGTTGAGCGTTGCGTCACCCGTGATAGTTGCCGCAAGCGAGCCAGCGTCGACGCCTAAGCCGTTATCGAACTTCATAACGCCATCGACGGTAAGGTTATTCACCGTCGCGCCACCGCCGATAGCGGCAAAGAGGCCCAGACGGCTGTGCCGGTAAATCTTGCCATTGCCGTCGGACGTATCGTTGGACGCAATCGCATTATCACCGCGTATGCCGTACGGCTCGCCAACACCAAGGGTGATCGTATGGCCATTGCCATTAAACGTTCCCTGAAATATCTGAAGATTACTGGCGTTATCGAATCCAAGGCCTCCAATGCCCGTACCCAACAGATTAATGTTAGCGCTGAGGTTAATGGTCACATTGGACCCCAAGAGCTGACCCCTATTGTCAGGGTTTAATCCGTAAACGCCGTTCCAAAGTGCACCAAACTGAAGCGAGAGGGCAAAGCATGCAAAGTCCTTCTCGCTCGTAATCGTCAGCTCTCTGTTGCCGTCGTTCCAGCTCCTTCCATAGCCAACTTGCCAGCTCCAGTCCGTAGTCGAAGGCCCCTCAAGCTCGTGTTTATCCATATTGATTTTGATGAGGTCTTTTCTCAGCGTGTGCCCATCAAGCCTAACGATCTCACCATAGCCGCAACCAGCGTTTTGATCGCTACCCAAGTCATCGATTTTCGTCGCAGGACAACGCTTATAAGCCCAGTAATCGGCGTTGTCGGCATCTGCAGGAACACTATCGCTTCCCGTTCCGCGAGCAAACACGAGCGTCGGGTTACTCGAGCTAACGTTCGTGATTTGAGAAACAACCTTCTTGTAGGTAAAGCTGTTATCGGGAGCAAACTTCATGCCCGAAAAATCGGTCACGCCGCCCAAACGAATCGCAGACCCCCAGCTTTCAGCGGCAATTCCCGCGCCGTTTTCAATCGCACCTTCGTTTTTGACGGTCACCCCATTGATATCGGCAATGCTCCTGTTGTCAATGCAGCCCGCAACACCACCGAACCCCTTGCTCGACTGAAGCAGCTTGGTGCAGTTGACCGTAGCGTTCTTGACTTCAAGCGTCGCGCCCGCACCGCGGCCCAGCCAACCGACAAGGCCACCAGCAAAAGTCGGAGTAGCTTCGAGCGCAAACTTCGTTGAAACGTTCTCGATATGAAGCGGCTTCGAGTTGGCACACCCAGTCACCGAACCGACAAGACCACCGAATACCGCGGTGCCTCCTCCATTGCCGTAGGTGCTCTTGAACGCGCCACCCTTGAACGATACAGTCGCCGCCGAATCAACAAAGCTCAACTTACCGATAGCGGCACCAACGCCATTCGACTCGTTGGCCTTGCCCGCAAGCGTGACACCTCCATCCGTATCAATTTGATCATTGCCGGTAAACTCAACCGAGCTTGCAAAGCTCACCTCACCGATAAAACCGCCGGTATTCATGCTATTTTCATTGCCAACTGAAGCGGGGCAGGTGTACTTCTTGCTGTCCGCGCCGAGCGTGAGCTTGGTCGCCTTACCGATGAAGCCGCCACTGGCGGTGGTGCCCTTGACGGTGAGCATGTGCAGGTCGAGAGCCTCCGTGACGTTGACTGTAGCGCCTGTGTTCGAACCGACGAGACCTACGACACCACCGGCGGAACCGCTTGCAGACTGAACGGTGGCAGCGGGAACATCAAGGGTGCCGACGTTCAGAGTCGCGCCATCCTCGACCGTGCCTACGAGCAGACCGGCATTACCGGAGCTCGTCTTGACGACACCGCCCGCGGCAAGGCTATCGGGAAACTTAACAGGCCCCACCGTAAAGGTTCCGCTCTTGACTGTATTCGCTAAAAGACCGATGTTTCCCGCTGCATTTACGTTGAGCTGCTCGAGAGAACCGGCAGGGCCATAGGTGACCTCTGTAGTAAGGTCACCCATCGCCTCACCCAAAAGGGGCGCCGTCAGAGCGGAAGTCGTATCCGTCCCGTCGGTGCCTACGGAATTCGCGATGTTGACCACAGCGTTGAGCGTCTTGCCCCCACCGCTGACCTTCGAAGCGATCATCGGCGCGCTATAGGTAGTTGCGCCTACCCACTTTATCTTGACTGTATTGTTTTGGTCAGTCAGCTTGAGGTTATTAAAAACCGTCCGGTTAGTCGTGAGCTCGACGGGGCTATCAGCGCCATTCATCGACCTATAGATCCTGCCTTCAAACGGATGCTCATCGCTGCCAAAGCCCTGGAAAGACATGCCGTTATTTGCCGACTCGGTGAGCTTCGCATCGCCCGTGATGATAACCTTGATCTGCGCATCATAGTAAAGCGAAGCGTCGGCGTTAGACAGGGCGGCGAACGCCTCCGACGACGTGACATTGAGGCTTTTGATTCCACTGTTATCTTCTTTGAGCTCGATGCCTTCCGCACCATTAGCCTCGAGCAGCTCGACAAGCTTTTTCAAATCCGTGATCGTCGAACCCGCCTGGGCCTCAGCGTCTTCCGAAACCGCGGCATCGGCATCTTGCTCGACGTCATCAGCGGCAGCATCCCCTGCCGCATCGTCGCCCTCCGTCTGATCGCCCGTGGAATCGGAACCCGCGGCGCTATCGACGGTATCGCCCGTTGCGACATCGTCTTTCGCAGCGCCATCCTGGGCACTGTCGCCCGCGGCGCCGGTATCACTCGACCCAAACCCATTCGCGGCGTCGCCGTTGGTCTCGCCGCTCTCGGCAGTATCCAACGCCTTCGCAGATGCGGCAGCAATCTCGTTCGAGATGTTCTGCCAGCCTGCCGCCACAGCAGCCACCGTGGGCGAGCATGCTTGGAGCACCATGACCACCGTCATGAACTCTGCGAGTATGCGCTTTGCCGTTCTCATCGATTCCGTACCTCTTATCCTAAAACCCTGCTGCCAGAGTTATTGAGTCTCCGTCGTACCCGTTTGGGTGGTTCCGCTCACGCTAATGCCCAGTTTGTCCCAGCCATCGGGCGTTTTGCCGTCAGCTCGGTAGAAGTTGACGACCAACGAACCCGGCTCCATGGTGAACGTAACCGTGTGATTTGTTTTATCCGCCGTCACACCATGGTTGGTCTCGAAGAACGGGTCGATCTCCACGTTCTCCCCCCATGTGAGCGTGACGTTTGCCGGTGCGCCCGTAACCGTCACACGGTAGTTGTACGCAGCGTAATCAGCAAACTTGCCAGCCTCATCAACCAGCGCGCCCTCAACCGCAGCGGTTTTGGCCTCGGCCCTCTTTGACGGCACGACTTTCGCCGCCAGACAGGTGAGCTCGGTGCCGGGGCTATCGCCCGAAACCACCGTCGCCCTAATCACAAAGTAGGCATGTCCCAGCTTGTCCTCAGGGAACGTCACGGTGTAGTCGTTCTTGGTAGGCTGATTCTCCGGAAGTGTGACGCTGCCGCTGGGCCGGGGCGAATAGCTCCACGTGGCGCCATCGAGCCCATACCCCTCAACCGTCAAGGTGTACGTCACGTTTTTGTCGTTGCAAAAGTTGCTGTTGCTCAGCAAATAGTTGTAGATGCTAAAGGTAAAGCTGCATTGCTCGCTACTGGGATACACCGTAACGGAGCGCTGGGCACGGTCGAGCTCGTCTCTGCTGGGCGTACTCATGTAGCCCGTGAGCAGGTCGCTTGCAAATAGGCTCTGCGCAGTGCCCGTTGCGGCGACGGACTTAAGAAATCCGTTGGCGGTGTAGGCGGAATAGGTAAAGTAACCACCCGTCACGAGCGCCACGGCGCAAGCAAGTGCGATTGCTGCCACAACCAGCTTATTCTTGACTAGGCTTTTGCTTTTTGCCAGCTGCTCGCACTCGGCATCCTGCTGCTTCCCTTGCTCCTCCATGTGCGCCCCCTCTCCTACTTACCGCTCGTGTTGCGCGCGATCAGATAGATCACGTCGGTCTCTTTGGCGCTCTCGTCCCACGAAAGCTTGATGATAAAGTTAAGCGTGTCATTGCCAATCGAGTTGTCGAGCGTCTTGGCGTTGAGCTCGCCTTTTTCGAATACCTTGTATCGGTAGAGCGGGCGCGCGTTGCGCTGGACGTTTTGATAGTCCTTGAATGTAGGGTCGCTTGCGCCGGGGACCGGCACGGCTGCCGGACCGTCGTTCTCCTTGTTGATATATTCGAAGCTCGTCAGCAGGTTCTCTCCGGTTGCTTTCCAGCTATAAGATTTGCCGCCTGCGGTACCGTTCACGTCGGGCGTCTGGAGCGCAGGCGTGTTCTCGGCTTTATACAGCTCGATAGTGAGACCTTTAATGTTGGTCGTATTCGCAAGCTGCAGCTCAAACCCATCGCCGCCCGTCTGCACGCAAAACGGGCGCTTGAGCGTCACCGTGTTGCCGGTCTTGGTATCTCCGTATTCGGGGTTGTAGCTCAGGTCGATCTGCTCTGTTGCCGTAGCGTTGGGGCCCAGCACTTTGAGCTCCGCCGGCTCCTTGATCTTGCCAACGGTGGAGCCGCGATTGGCATCGACAAACCATCCGAGTGTCAATCCCAGCAACACGAGAAGCACGGCCACCAGGCCCATGATGGCAAGGGATTCGCGACGATGGTTGCTAGCCCACGTCTTGATGCGCTCGATGCGGCCAACCGGACGCGATTCGCCGTGCGAGCCGAACCCATTGCCGCCGGGGTTTGCCGCTCCTTCGTTGTGTTTGATATCGCCCTGCTCGCGGGCATTAAGCTGATCGTCCATTTATTCATCCGCCTCCTTGGCGGTAAAGCGCACGCGAATGTACTTGATGTTCTTGCCGATAATCTCGTCGGCGTTGTTGTAATAGCCGGCGCAGGCTTCCACACGTGCAGAGGACATGCCGGCCTCGACAGTCGGAACCTTGCTGGGCGCCTGGCCCGGAACGCTCGTGCTGTCGGCGCGGAAATAGCGCGCGTGGTTACTGTTGATGTCGCCGACGAGGGTTGTGTATCCCCCCTCGTCGCCTGTGTCAGCGAAAAGGTTGCCACCGTAGCCGGCGTTGCCCGTGCGAACATAGCTCCTAAACTGCTCCGGCCAAATCCAGTAGAGGGTTTTTGGTACGGTTTTGGTCGTATTGTTTGAGCCCTCAGCGCAAAAGCTCTTCGCCGGAATGGTAAAGCTCTGCGTGATGACGGTAACGCTGGCTCCGTCCTGGGTCACCGTGGTTGTCGTGGGGACCAGCGGATTCGAGTAAAAGCCAGAAGAGGTGTCTTTGTTCTGGAAAACCAAAATGTGTCCGCGCACCAGATTCTTAAGCGAGTTGATGATCTCTTCGTTTGTCGATGCGTCCACAACGGAGCCCGTACCTGCAGCGCTCGTCTGGACAGAAATCTCCCAGGTCATCTCCACCGTGATATCGTGCAGGTCGTTGCAGAGCGGCTTGACGTTGAGCTGGAGCTGACCCGCCGATCCCGGAGAGAGACTGCCATCGGCACTCATGTTATTGAGGTTGAAAAGATTGTTCACGGCCAGGCTTGTACTGTCCGACGCGTAGTTGTCCTGGGCGTCGTACTTACCCGCCGTGCCGCCCTGCGTTCCCGAGAGCACAAACCGCGGGCCCTTCGCCGCGATCGTACTCCCCGTGGCGCTCACTCGGTTATTCGCGGCAAACCAGGCCAGGCAGGCAAAGATGGCAACGATGGCAGCCAGCACAAACAGACCGCTCACCAGGAAATCTTTCCAGAAATCCTTGAGGGTCCGCACGTGCTCGTCGGCAGCTTGGCGGTACTCGGCCGCCGTCTTGTGCTGCTGGAGCTCGCTATGTCGGTCCATGCCACTCATCGCTTACGTTTGCCCTGCTTGCGGGCGTGCCATCCTTTCCGCTTGGTCGCGCTAAATCCGTTGCTCGCAGGTAGAGAATTCAGGCAGAATACAACACCATACGATAAGATAAAAGAATAGCATTGACCTGCGGTTTACTCCACAGCGCAAGCCTTAATGATGACTTAAAGATTACGGGC
This sequence comes from uncultured Collinsella sp., assembly GCA_900553935.1. Taxonomy (GTDB): domain Bacteria; phylum Actinomycetota; class Coriobacteriia; order Coriobacteriales; family Coriobacteriaceae; genus Collinsella. The sequence goes on along the minus strand of USFK01000013.1, from coordinate 4,420 downwards.
AGTGGCCTCCCCATATGTCAAGGACTTGGTGCAGGGGGTCAGGTTAGTTTGCACCAACATGGTGCAGGGGAAAGGCTCAGGTGTTGCGTTGAGATCGAAATCGACCCGCCCATTCACGCAGCGCTCCTGCGTGCACCCGCCCATTCGCGCAACGGCGCGCGGAACGATTCGCACGTCCCCTCAAGCTTTGCCTCATCTTAACCTCATTTTGAGGTTAACAGCACCCTATTTTCAACATTTGCCCAGTTGTTTGCTTGCTTCATCTTAACCTCATCTTAGCCTCATTTGAGGTGAAGATGAGGTTAAGGGTGCGTTTAAGCCAGTCGAACACCCTTAACACCCCAACGCGCGCACGGGTATCACGTAGATACCGTCCTCGACCTCGCGAGCGTACTCACCCACCCCCACAATCACGGCCATAAACTCCGGTTCGCGTGTGCGTGAACGAGGATTTCCACAGACCTTCTTGCGAACGCGCTTGAGGCTCTCGACGCCGACGCTCGCTTTATCTTCACTCACCTTAATCTCAAAGGCGGCCCACCGTCCGTCGGCTAGCTGCACGATAGCATCGCACTCAAGGCCCGAATCGTCGCGATAATAGCGCACGGGCGTGCTATCCAGCAGGTCGAGCGAACGTGCGTAGACCGAAAGGTCGCGTATGACCAAATTCTCAAACACCAGACCAAATGTCTGCCAGTCGGCAAGCAGCGCCTGCAAGGACATACCTAGCAAGGCGCAAGCAAGGCTCGGATCTGCCAGATAGCGCTTGGGTTTGACGGTAAAGCGTCGTTTGTCGCGCGCGGCGGGAACCCAACCGGGGACCTCCTCGAGAATGAACATGCCTTTGAGGGCATCCAGGTACCTGCGCACCTTGGTCTCGTCGGCAAACGCTGCGGGTTCCCCCTCGGCACCGAACATATCCATAAGAATCGTTTTATACGTGGTCGCCTGTCCCAGATTGCGCGCGATCGATGCGGAGACTCGACGAGCAATATCGGGGTCGAGACCAACCGCCGGGAAGCTGCTCGAAAACGTAGTGTTGAGATATTCGCGAGCGATGAGCTGGGCGTCAGCCGAAACCATATCGATCGCCTCGGGCCAGCCGCCGCGGCAGGCGGCTTCGACAAGCCCCGGTGTATCGCCATTGCACCGACAGGGCTCAAAACGATGCTCAAACAAGCCCGCCAGGCTCACCTTGCCGCTGGACTCACCTGTCTCGGCAAGCGTCATGGGGTACATGCGGACGCGGCCGATGCGGCCGGCTCCACTATGCGCGGGTGCCTCCGTCTTTGAGCCAAACGCAGGCGTGGCGGAACCCGTGAGGATATAGGCGCCGCGCGTGCCCCGGGTGCGGTCAACCTCGTGTCTAACGTAGTCCCAAATCTGGGGAACTCGCTGCCACTCATCGATAATATGCGGACGGTCTCCCAGCAACATCATCGCCGGGTCGGCACGCGCGAGGTCGAGATTCTCGTCGACATACGAGGCGGACGCCCCGTGCTCAAGCGCGGCCCACGTCTTGCCGCACCACTTGGTGCCCGCAATCTCGACCGCGCCAAAGACGCGAAGGTAGCGTTCGATTTGCGCATCCACGATACGCGGGATGTATCCGTCCCGATGTAGCCTTTCGCCCGCCATGAGCCACCCCCCGCAGATTTCCAGTTCCTGCTTTCTGGTTCTTCTATTCCACTGTAGCAAATTCGGATTTTCGGGTGGTCGCGATTCGGATTTTCATGTTCATATAATTCGGATTTTCCTGTTCTACGATTCGGATTTTCGGATGCATAAGATTCGGATTTTCTGAATCCGCTGGTCAGGAGCACCTCTTATCGACAAAAAGGCGGGGAGCACCGATACGGCACTCCCCGCCCGCTCAATACGCGATAGCTTTCTTGCTTAGAGCTCGTTGGCCGCGTGATATGCCGTGCGAATGGCGCTCGCGATGTCGGCGGTGCGCTCGCCCGAGCAGTCGCCCACGCAGGTCACGGGCACCGTCACGCCGTCCAGGTCAAACGCGTTGGCCTTGGAGCCCACGGCCATCACCACGTAATCGCAGGCGATCTTCACCGGCTCCTCGGCGCCATCCTCGGTGGTGCGAACAGCCTCCACGCCCTCGTCGGTAATGGCGGTCAGGCGGGTCTTCACGTGCTGCTCCACATTGTGCTCGGCAAAGTCGCTCATAATCAGCGGCAGAATGGTCTCGGACTCGCCCGCGGCAATCTTGTCGAGCATCTCCACGATCGCCACCTCGCAGCCGTGCTGCAGCAGGTACTCGGCAGTCTCGGTGCCCACCAGGCCACCGCCAATGACGGCGACGCGCCCGCTGAGCTCCACCTTGCCGGCCAGCACGTCCCAGCTCGAGACGACCTTCTCCGAGTCGGCGCCCGGAACGGGGATGACCACGTCGTGCGCGCCCACGGCCACAATCGCGGCGTCGGCGGCGTTGAGGTCCGCGGGGCTGGCGGTGTGGTTGAGCTCAACCTTTACGCCCAGGCCAGGCAGAATCTTCTCGTAGTACTCGACCGAGCGCATGATCTCGTCCTTGCGCGGAGGCGCGGCTGCCAGCACAATCTGGCCGCCCAGATGATCGCTCGCCTCGTAGACGGTCACGTCGTAGCCGCGCTTGGCCGCCACGCGCGCGGCCTCCAGGCCGGCAATACCGCCGCCCACCACGGCAATCTTCTTGTCGCCCTCGCCCGGCTTAATGGCGATGGTCGCCTCGTCTCCGTTCTCGGCATTGAGCACGCACGAGATGTACTTGCGGTTTTGAATCGCATCGACGCAGCCCTTGTTGCAGTTGAGGCACTCGCGGATGGGCTCACCCGTGGCGGCCTTGAGCGCAATGTCGGGGTCGCACATGAGCGAGCGGCCGTACGCGACGATGTCGGCCGAACCGTCTTCCAGGATCTTCTCGCCCGCCTCGACCGAGACAACGCGGCCGACGGTTGCCACCGGCACGGAGACCAGGGCCTTGACGCGCTCGGCCACGGGCAGCGTCCAGTTGTAGGGCATGGCGCCCATGGGCGGAATGGTGTCGCCCATGTTGCCGGTGTGGTTTGCCTGCGCCACCTGAATCATGTCGATGCCGGCGCCCTCGAGCAGCTTGGCGAACTCGCAGGCCTCATCGGGCAACAGACCGCCCTTGCCGCGCGGCGTGCCGTCGGGGTTCTCCATGATCACGGGGAGCTTGTACTCCACCATCAGCTCCGGCGCGGCCTCTTTAATGGCGGCGACGACCTCGAGCGCGTAGCGGACACGGTTCTCGAACGAGCCGCCGTACTCGTCGGTGCGCTGGTTGAGGATGGCCGAGCACAGCGAACCCACCAGGCGGTCGCCGTGGACCTCGATGGCGTCGATGCCAGCCTGCTGCGCGCGGGCGGCCGAGGCAGCGATGGCCTCCTTGATCTGGGTGAGCTGCTCTACGCTCGCCTCGTTCACAAAGTGCTGCATGTCGTGGTGCAGCTTGGCGTAGGCCTGATTGCGAATCTCGTTGGACTCGGCCATCTTGGCGGCAAAGGTCTCCTCGTCGCCGGCGGCTTTGGCCTCCTGTGCGGCCTTGGCGGCAGCCATGGAACCCATGACCATGCGGCCGACACCGGGCACGTCGTACTCGGGGTGGAACAGCTGCAGCGCGACCTTGGCGCCGTGTTTGTGAACGGTGTCGGCCAGCGCCTTAAACGTGGGGATCTGGGCGTCGGTCGCCAGCTTGGGCGTGGGGCTCGCGGTCATAACGGGAGCGACGTCGCCGATGACGATGTAGCTCACGCCGCCACGGGCCAGGCGCTCGTAAAAAGCCAGGCTGCGCTCGCCAATGGAACCGTCGCGCTCCTCGTAGCCGGTGGTAAGCGGCGGGAACATAATGCGGTTTTTGAGCTCAAGGGGGCCAACCGTAATGGGCTGGAGCAGCTTGGGTGCAGGTGCGGTCATGGACATTCCTCTCTTGTAGGCGCGGCGGCGATGTTGCCGCGTAGTTGTCTAGAGGATATGGCATGGGGGCACAGCGGCACAACGGAAATCGGCGAATATCAGGTGGCGGCAGGTGGATGGAGCGGACGGCCCGTCGGTTTGTCTCAATCTGTAACAGTTAGGCCCACTTTTGGCCTCCACCTGTTACAGATAGAGACATTCCCCTCGGCCCATCCTCAACAATCTCAATCCGTAACATCTAGGCCCGCTTTTGACCCCTACCCGTTACAGATTGAGATTTTGTTTGAGATTTGCCGAGGGACTATATCCACGCGTCATCGAGGCCGCTGCGACAGAGGTGCGACATTACTGCGACAGAGGTGCGACATTACTGCGACAGAGGTGCGAAATAGATCGACCACCTTACCTTATCGTGTAGAACTGTTTTGGGTCGTTATGGGATGAGCCGTGCCATTCGAGCAGCCCGTCTTCCTCAATTAACTTACCAAGCACC
>USFK01000012.1 GCA_900553935.1 uncultured Collinsella sp. | reverse complement strand
CGAGATTCTGTCCCATGTTGGCGGCCACTTCCCTTACCGCATTCGCTTCCGTCGAGGGCCATTTTCATGTATGTGGATTGCTGATACGCGTCCCCGCTCTTATGCCTCGCGCAGCCAGTCGAACGCAACACGCGGCGTGCCGTCCGAAACATACACGACGCCGGCGCGCTCGAACCCCGCTTTCATGCTCGCGCCCTGCATAGGCAGGTTGTCCGCGTGCGTGTCGATACGCAGGTGGTCAGCGCGCGCCTTGGCAAAGGCAAACATCGCGGCCGCGATACCGTGCACGGTGCCGTCGGATGCCACGCGATGCAGCACGGCATACGGAGTGTCGCTGCGCCATTGACCGTCCTCAATTACGTCATAGCACTCGTCCGGACCCGGTAAAAAGGCAAACGTCGCCACCACACGGCCGTCGACTTCGCACACATAGCTGCCACCGGCGGCAATATCGGCAGCCAGCTGCTCGGCCGAAGGCGTGCCCTCGGGCCACTGCGTGGCGTTGCCATGTGCGCGCATATAGGCGCGGGCCGCGTCATAGATAGCCATGACGGCGGGAATGTCGGTATCGAGGGTTTTTCTGATCATCACGCGGCGACCTCACGTTTATTGGTATCACTTTGATTGAGCAATGATACCAGCGTTTGGAAAGGGCACGAAGCAGATGGGAAGCAAAAAGCGAGCCGCCTGGTCAAAGGCCAAAAGCGAGTTTTTGGGCGCTGCCACCGGCGGCGATATGAGCGACCTGTTTGCGCGCGAGGACGAGCGCCGCGACGCCCTGGACGCCGAGCGCGATGAGGCCTGGCGCTACAAGTCGTGCGAGCGCAAAAACCGTTACGACACACGCGCCGAGGCCGAGGCCGCTATGGCCGACTGCGAAAACCGTGGGCGGCGTGGTTTGGCCTGCTACAAATGCGAATACTGCGACGGGTGGCACCTGACGTCGCATCCTTGGAAATAGGCGCTGCATCGACGCGGCGCTAACGGAGTGCCGGCCATCACACGCAAGCTACGGGCGCGGCGGCACCAAGACATCGTAGCGGACAGCCTTGCCCGCAAGCTGATAGCTCGGCTTGATGCCGGCAAGCAGCGGCCCCTTCACCGGCCGCTTGATAACAACCTTGCGCGGGTGCACCGCAAGCGCGGCTTCGACCAGCGTCTCCTCATCGGCGCACGGCTGCTCCAAATGGTGCAGGAGTTGGAACTTCTTTTTGACCGCCGCACTCTTGGTACGCTCGGGAAACATGGGGTCCAGATACACCACGTCGGGAGCCGCGAGCTCAACGCGCTCGACCAGCTCAGCCGTATGGCGAAGGCCGGCAATGCTGTCCTCGCCCGCATGTAAGTGCATGCGCGCCACGGCGGCCGCAAGCGCCGGATCATCTGCCGCGCGATCCAGGGCATCCTGGAGCAGCGCCGCGATCACGCAGTCCTGTTCATACAGATCGACGGTAAAGCCCGCGGCCGCCAGCAGCAGCGAGTCCTCGCCAAAGCCTGCTGTGGCATCAATCGCCCATGGTTGCTCGATGCCTTTTGTGCGCGCAGCCTTCACCAGTAGCTCTTGCTGCAAACGGCCCTGCTTGAGCCGTGGAAGCATGCGGCCAAAATCGGCACGCAACTCCATCGTGCCGTCGGTGAGCGTGAGGCCCTCGGGGTTCCCGATCAGCTCAAGCCCCGCGGCCCGAGCAACAGAAAAGGGATCGACGACGCCCATGGGCACTCCTTAGCAAGCAAAACGGATACGTGAGCGCCGCATGTGTCGGCACCCAACCGTCCGCTATTGTCCCACATGCGACATGGCCCACAGCATCCCAATGCAAAGCACCGCCATCAATCCCGTGCACACGGCAGCGATCACAGAATCGCTCATGCGCCTTCCCAGCGACCGCGGCTCATCCACTTGCTTGACTCCGTACATCATGGCTCCTCCTTCGGTCCAGCTCTTACCATGGCCTCATCATCGCAGCGCCGCGCATGCGCTGCCATCGATTTGACTTACGTCCAGCTTTCCTTTTTGAAAGGTTGAACCGTGCAGGCAAGAGACGCTTTCAGGCGCATGCATCGCCGCGTTGAACTACAATGTGCTTCACCATATGTGCAGCACATAGGGTGCGCCAGGTTGGCGTACTCGTATCGAAAGGACCAGCCATGAGCTTCACTCGCAAGACACTCAAAATCCTTGCCCTGATTTATTTTGTTCTGGGCATCGCCAGTCTCGTCATGGGAATCGCCGGCATCGCGACCGGCAAGTTCGAGTCCACCTACGGATCGAACGCCATGCTCGCCGCGGTCGTGCTGGTCGCCAAGGGCCTCATCGATCTTGCCGTGGGCGTTGCGGGCATCAAGGGTGCCAACAAGCCTTCGCAGGTTGACGGCGCGTTTAAGCTCGGTATCGTTGCTGCAGTCGCCACGCTTGCCCAGGCGGTGCTCACGCTTCCCGCGTTTGGCGGCGACGCCATCAACTTTGGCGCCTTTGTCATCGTGGTGTACGACCTGTTCTTTGTTCAGCAGGCGCACGCCGTCAAGGCCGAGAACAAGGACCGCCTGTAAGCGCTCGCTTCTCATAGCCTCTGCAGCCAAGCAACTAAAAAGGGCCGATCGCACATCTCCGCGGTCGGCCCTTTACGTTTGCCCAGATAAAACCTGCCAAAATAAACCTGTCCCTTTTTGGTAGGTTAGTGGCGGTACTCGGCGATGATGAAGTCGATATCGGTCTGAAGGGTGTCCAGGTTTGCCAGGCGCTCTTTGTCGGCAGGGCGCGTGCGGTAGTAGTACGGCGTCATCTGGAACACTGCCTCGATATCGGCCTGCGTCTGGAGCGTAATGTTCGCAGACACGCGCTGCGTTCCGACCAACTCGAGTTCGGTAGTCTTCGGCAGCTTCTCGTCGTTAAGGTACGGCGTGTCGTAGAGCACCTCCTTGAGCCCAAAGAGATGACGGGCGCCCGGCACCACGGTGTAGAGCGAGCCCTCGGGCGCCAGCACGCGGGCAAACTCGCGCTCGTTAAAGGGGGCAAAGAGCTCGGTCACCATATCAAAGGCACCATCAGCCACAGGAATATCCTTCATGTTGGCCACGAAGTAGGTCGCATCGCCGCGCTTGGCAGCCAGGCGCACCATCTCTTTGCCCAAGTCGAATCCGTAAGCATCCACGCCCGGCACCGCACCCATGGCGCTGGTGTAGTAGCCCTCGCCACAGCAGATATCGAGCAAGGTCATGGGACCGCCCGCAGACGCCGCACGCTCAGACGCCTGCTCGCGCACCAGCTCGACCATCGCATCGCGCAACGGCGCGTAGTAGCCGCGGTTTAGAAAGTCACGACGGCTGCGCGCCTGCGACTTGGGATCGCCCATGGAGTCGCCGCTCTTGGACGAGCGCAGCAGATACAGATAGCCCTCGCGCGCACGGTCAAACCGATGTCCGCCCGCGCATGCAGCACCGCGCTCATCGTCCACCAACGGCTCATGGCAAACGGGACACAACAACATGGCAACTCCTTAGCGCGGACAACACAACGCCCACCATTGTCGCACGCCTCCCCCACCTAGTCATTGGGGACGTTCTTGTTCGACTAGTCATTTAAGAACGTCCCCAATGACTAGTCTGAAGGAGTGTCCCCAGCTGCCGGCAGAAAAGGAACGTCCCTAAGTGCCGACTGGATGCATTAGGAGTATCATCGTCTGCGCAAATAAGCACGAATGAGCATGTTAGAGATTGAGAGCGTATGACTGAAACCGCGTCCAAGCACATTGACATGACCACCGGCTCGCTGTGGCGCAATATTCCCCTGTTCGCCTTTCCCGTCGCCGCCACGAGCATCCTTGAGCAGCTGTCGAACCTCATCGCCACGGTCATCATCGGTAACTTCTCGGGCGACCAGGGGACCCTCGCCATGGCGGCGGTCGGCTCCAATGTTCCGCTTACCAGTCTTATGATCAACCTGTTTATTGGGCTGTCGCTTGGCTCCAACGTGGTCATCGCCAACGCCATCGGCCGCAACGATCAGAACATGGTCAAGCGCGCCGTCCATACCTCGATTCTGATGGCACTCGTGGGCTTTGTCGTCATCGCGCTGGGCGAGATCTTTGCCGAGCCCATGCTCGCCGCGCTCAACGTCCCTGACGAAACCATGCCGCTCGCTTCGCTCTACCTGCGCGTCTTTTTGCTCAGCATGCCCTCGATCTTGCTCTACAACTTTGAGGCAGCAATCTTCCGCTCTGTCGGCATCACCCGCATGCCGCTGCAGGCGCTTGCCGTGTCCACCATCCTCAACATTGGCCTGGACCTCATCTTTGTCCCCGTGCTCCACTGGGGCGTCGCGGGTGTCGCCATCGCCACCGCCATCGCCTACACCGTCAGCGCCGGTACGCTCTTTGTCCACCTGCTCAAGACTGACTCCGTCGTCCGCGTCACCCCACGCGACCTGGCTATCGACCCCGTCGCCCTCAAGCGCATCGTCAAGATCGGGCTGCCCGCCGGCATCCAAAGCGCTGTCTTTGCCGTCGCCAACATCATCATCCAGTCCGCCATCAACAGCCTGGGCACCGAGGTCATGGCGGCATCCAGCGCTGCCATGAGCCTGGAGTACGTGTGCTACAACCTGCTCAACAGCTTTAGCCAGGCTTGCACCACCTTTGTGGGACAAAACCACGGTGCCCGCCAGATCGACCGCTGCACCAAAACGCTCAAGGTCTGCCTGGTCGAAGGCGGCATCGTTGCACTCACCACGATTATCGTCATCGTCGGTCTGGGGCGCGAGATCCTGGCGCTCTTTAACAGCGATCCCAACATCGTCTCGATCGGCTATATCCGCGTGTGTTCGATCTTCCCGGCGTACGCCTTTAGCATGTTCTACGAAAACATGTCCGGTTATCTGCGCGGCTTTGGCATCTCGCTCATGCCCGCCCTCATCACCATGATTTGCGTCTGCGGCATCCGCTTCTATTGGGTGTTCTGCGTGTTCCCGCACTTCCGCACCTTTGCGAACATCATGATGGTCTACCCCATCAGCCTGGGCACCACAGCGTTCTTTATGGTCGTGGCGGTATTGCTCTGCCATCCGGCACGCACCTATCGTCTGGCGCAAGCCAAGACTGGGGCGCGCTAGACACATCCAACAAGGTGGCGCATCGGCAACTAGCTCACGATATGTGAGCTCATGTAGTCGATAAAGCGCCTCGTGGCGATCGGCATGGTATCCCAGCTGCGCCAGGCTGCCACGACGTCGCGTGAGGGAGCGTGCACGATGGGACGCACACAAATATCGGCCTGCATGCCCTCGACGGTACGGCGGTAGAGCATGCTCACACCGAGGCCCTCCTCCACCATCGCCATAATGGTGTAGTCATCGGTGACCTCACTCGTCACATGCGGCGATAGCCCGTGCGCGGCAAACGCATCGAGCACCAGACTCTGTTCGCCCTCATCCAGCAGCACAAACGGTTCGGACGCCAGGTCGGCAAGCGTCACCTTTTCCTTTGCCGCCAGTGGATGGACGGCTGGCAACAGCGCCACCAGCTCGTCGTGATAGACCACGCGTTTCTCGAGCCCCTCGGTAAATCCACGCGCTGTAAAGCAAAAGTCGACCACGCCATCGTGCACCCACTGGGCATTGCGCGTGTAATCGCCCTGCTTGAGGGTAAAGCGCACGCCCAGATGCAGGGCCCCAAAGTCGCGGATCACACGCGGCAACACAGTACGACTCACGTTGGTAAACGTCGCAATGCGAATGTCGGTCGACGAAAGCCCCAGCAACTCCTGGCGCTTGCCCTCAAGCTCGGCCTCGGCAGTTACGATTTGGCGCAGATACGGCAGATACTGTTTGCCGTCGCGCGTAAGCGAGACGCCCTGCTTGCCACGCTCGATAATCGTGGTGCCCAGCTCGCGCTCGAGCGCCTTGACGGCCTGGCTCACCGCGCTTTGCGTATAGCCCAGCTCGTCGGCGGCACGTTTCAGGCTGCCGCAATCGACCACCATACATACAATCTGATACCGCGATGCCATCGTGCCTCCACATCGATGTAGCCGTAAAACGTTTTGCCAGGGCCTTTTCTGCTTACATTAGTATTTCTTAATCATACTTAAAATACATTCGCTTTACTACATCCACATCTGGGAGCAGAATCCTTTTTACGAAACCGTTCTGTAACAAAAGGAGTCCCATGGATCGCAAAAAAGCAATCGCGCTCTCATTTTCCGTTCCCGTCGCATGGGGCTTTTCGTACCCCCTCATGAAGATCGGCATGGACAGCATGAATGCCACGAGCATCGTCGCGCTGCGCTGCATCATCGCCTTTGCGGCCTGCCTGCTGCTCTTCCACAAGCACGCGGTGCGCATCAACCGTGACCTGATGGTCCGCGCCGCCATCATCGGCGCCATCATGGCAACCGAGATCACCTGCATGTGCCTGGGCTCCAGCCTCACCTCCGCCTCCACCGCCGGCTTTTTGCAGAGCCTGACGGTCGTGATCGTGCCGTTTGCCAACGCGGCCCTGCTGCGTCGCGCCCCCGAGCGCAAGGTGCTCATCGGCACCGCCATCGTCACCTGCGGCATGTTGCTGCTCTCGGGCGCCGACTTTACCAGCCTGAATCCCGGCGCGATCATCATGCTGCTCTCGGCCTTTATCTATGCCGGCCACATTATCATCGCCAAGCGCTTTGTCGAAGAAGTCGATCCGCTGGCTCTGGGCGTTTGGCAGCTGGGCTTCGGCGGCTTGTTCTCGGGTATCGCCGCATTTACCTTTGGCGGCTTCACGCTTCCCAGCACGCCGAGCGAGATCGTCGTTATCGTTGCGCTCGCACTCATCTGCTCTGCCTACGGCTTTATCACCCAGACGCTCGTGCAGCCCCACGTACCCGCCGAAACCACTGGCTTCGCCTTCTCGCTCGAGCCGGTCTGCTCCGCCGTCTTCTCGTTTTTCCTGGTCGGCGAGGTCCTGAGCCCCATCGCCTTCCTTGGCGCTGCCCTCATCCTCACCGGCGTCATGGTGGCAACTGCCGAGCTTCCGCGCCTTCGCGCACATGGGCATGCTCATATGGCGACAGCGCCCGAGCACGTCTCGTAGACCCCACTCCTCATACAGCCGCGGCATAAAGGTCTCTGACGCCTTTACAATAGATGCCGACATAGCATCTGCCCTAAAGGAGCTCCATGGACGCTACAACTCGCAACCGCAACATAGCAACTTGGTTGGGCGATGCGCCGCAGCCGGTACGTGACACTACGAACCAGCTGCTCGAGCGCATCGCCCTTCTGCGTGCCGAGCAGACCATCTACCCGGCACAAGACGACATCCTCAATGCGCTCGCCTACACGCCGGCCGACCAGGTCAAGGTTGTCATCTTGGGCCAGGACCCCTATCACGGACCCAACCAAGCCATGGGGCTGTCGTTCTCGGTCCCCGCGACGCAAACCAAGTTGCCGCCGAGCCTGCGCAACATCTATAAGGAACTCAACGCCGATCTGGGCTGCCCCATTCCCGCCACGGGAGACCTAACCCCCTGGGCGCAACAGGGCGTCCTGCTTCTCAACACGACGCTCACCGTACGCGAGCATGCCGCGAACTCGCACGCCAAGCTCGGCTGGAGTACCCTGACCAACTACGTTATCGAACGCTGCTGCCAGCTACCCCAACCGGTCGTCTTTTTGGCATGGGGCCGCTTTGCCCAGCAGATGGTTGAGGGCAAGCTCGCCGCGACTGGCACGGGCAAGACAACCGGCAAGTACTGCTTAGCCTCCACGCACCCCTCGCCGCTTTCGGCCAACCGCGCCACGGCAGAACTCCCCGCTTTTATGGGGTCGCGTCCCTTCTCGGCAGCCAATGAATTGCTCGAGCAAAACGGCAGCAGCCCCATCGACTGGGGCTGCCTCGCTTCATAACCTGCCTAGCCGGCGATCCAATATTGCGGATACTTATTGATATCAATGGGGTCGCCGAGCTCGCCGATATCGCTTATGGCCTCCATGCCCATCAGCGAGCGCAAGCAATTCTCGCACTCCATGATGGGCTCATTTACGGCCTTATTGAGCACATCGAACGTCGGCGACTCAAACGTATCCATGTTGACGTTGCCGAACCACTTGCTCTCAACGTAGTCGGCCTCCTCGTCGTCTGTGGCAACCCCCACCATCTGACGAGACCACGTCTTGAGCAGCGGCTCGCGATCGGCCTCGGCAATATTGAGCGCCACGTTGCCGCCAAACGAGAACGGCATGCTCTCCATCCCGCCCAGCAACTCCGGCAGCAGACAGCCAGTAGGCAGCGTCACCGTCACGCCGCTGCAGCTCGCAAACGCACCGCTCTGGATGCCGACCACCTTATCGCACAGCTCAATCTCGGTGAGGTTCGAACAGTGCGAGAAGGCGTTCGAGTCGATTACGGTCGGTCCCGTCAACACACTCGCTAAATCGGCACGCTCGATATCGGACGGCGCCGAGACCAGCGTGGCGGTACCGTCACCGCTGTCCTCGATCTTCCATTCATCGCTCTCGAACGCATCGCCGTCCGCCTGGATAACCGTAGAAGCCTCGACCAACGGCAGCCCCATCATGGTTCGCAGGCGATTCTCGGGCTCCAATAGGTTCTGAGCCATCTGCGCCCTAACCGCATCGGCCGTCGGCTCCGGACCCTCCCCCATGAACCAATCGGAAAGCATGCCAAATTCCACAACGCCATAATACGTGTCGTAGTCGTCGTAGCCAATGAGTCCGTAGACCCATGCATTGAGGTAGTCCTGCTCCATGCCGCTGGGCAACGACAGGTGAATGCGGCTGGCCTCTTCTTGGGCATCGGTTGCGCCGTCCAAGAAGAAACCCACACCCGGAGATGGATAGCCCAGCGTCGCGATACCGGTACCGACGGTCAAGTTCGTAAAGGCGGCATCATTGCCAAACACCGATGACGCCAGGTAGTTTCGAGAGCCCGCACCCGTAGCTGCGTCGTAGTCGCCATTGGTATCCGCCACAAACGATGCACTCGCGAGCCTCGGGCAGTCCATGAATGCCTGGTCGCTGATTTCGATCGTTGCCGCGTGCACAGACGCCGAGACAAGATTCGTACAGCCTTCGAACGCCGACACGCCGACGTAGATATCGTTATCGGGAAGATCGATGTTCAGGTCGCCGGCGATGCCGGAATTCCTGAAGGCATAGCGATCGATATATGCCAGATTGGGAGCCGAAGCCCAATCGACATCCCACGCGCCTCCGGTCCCCTCAAAGGCACCAGGCAGGTCCTTGGCGCCAGACAAGGAATAGCCGCCAAAGATCTCAATCGTACTCGGCAGCAGCTCAATCGTACCGTTGAGCATCGAGGGCGCACCGAGCAGGATGCTTGGCTTGCCTTCCTCGTCGCCATCGTAATAGCCGTAGAGAAGGGGCGCGTCGTCGCTTTGGGCATCGCAAGCAAAATCGTAAATGCCGTCGACAGTGACAAAGCGGCTGTCGTAGCCCTGCAGCTCGCCATCGGGCGCATACCAGGTGCAGCCGGCCGGATTGGGATTCTCGGTCGTGGCAAAGACAGCCTTTTTAGCACGCGACGCCACAAAGCCCAGGCCCGTGCAGCCCTTAAAGACATCGGCACCCACCTCAATGCTATCGGGCGTGCCGATAAACACACCTTGAAGGTTTTGGCAGTTCTCAAACGCGTTACGGCCGATGGCACTCGTCTTCTCGCCCAGATTGACAAACCTGAGCTCCGCATCGCCCGAGAAAGCATACGGTGCGATGGAATCTACTTGGAGCTGCTTGCCGCCATCCGTAAGCAAGGTGCCGTCAAAGGTCGCGGACAGGTTGCCATCCTCATCGCCTGCAGCGGACAGCAAAATCGTCTTGCCAGCGTTGGCATAATACAAGTACCCATCTTGAGACAGGCTCATCTTAATCACGCGCGCATCGGGTGCACCGGCAGCAGCCTTATGCTGCTCGACATACGCGACCTGCTCGTCGGTTGCGCACACGATGGTCCGCACGGAACCGCCCGCAAGGCTGCCGTCCTCGAGCGTCACCCTATCGTCAAACCACGGCATGAGTACCAGCGTGTCAACCGACGTGTTGCCCGCAAAGGCACCCTTCTTGATGGTGTTGGAAATCTGCACCAGGGCAATATTGGAACCCGTATCGAGCACATAGCACAGGTCGCTTTCGAGCTGCGAATTAATGTTGTACACCAGCCCCTGTGAGTACGTGAGCTGGACACTAGGGTTGGTCGCGGGCGACACGTATACGCCGTAGGTATTCTCTAGTTCGTCCGCGTGCTCGGTAATAAAATCGAGCAGCGCGGCATCGTCAACGACCAGGGTACAGTCCTGCAGCTTACTCACGTCAATCTGGGGCAACTCACCCTCTTTGGATGCGTGCAGAACAATACGATCGAGCTTATTGCGATCGGGAATGACGACATGGGTAATATCGGCGGGAACATCGAGCTCGCGCGTATGGTAGGGAACGCCCAGATACTCCTTGCCATCGCGAGAGGTCAAGATACCCTCATCCGTTGCGGCATAGACGGGGTTATCCGATGCGACACGGTAGGCATCGAGCACCTGAAAGCCCGCATTAACGTTGACGTAGTACACCGAGGACGGTAGCTCTAGATTGTTGATCTGCCACGTAAAGACTTCACGCTGACGACTGTCGGTATAGGCGTCGACCGCCTGCACACCCTGCGGAACGCTGAGCGTCTCGCCCCCGCCATCAACAGACACGACTGACTCGTCCACATCGACAAGCGTCTGCAGGCGTGAGTTATTGAGGCTGGTCGGGTCGTCGTCAAAGCGATAGTCCTCGTCGAGGGCATAGCCCTGAAAGCGCACCTTGTAGCCGGGATCGATGGACACGACATCGCCGGGAACCACCACATGGCGACCGGGCGTCAGCGTGTAGAAATACGGGACGGCCGCCTCGTTCTCGCGCCACCCCAGCAACAAGGCATTGAGGTAACCTTCCGAATCGACATGCCCCGCCTGCTTCATAAAGGCTTCTTGTGTGTTGACGCCCAGCAGGTTCTCCTTGGAGCTCAGCGTGCTCCAAATCACACTACGCTGGCCCATCGAATCGGGCTGGCCGACCACAAACAGGCGCGACTGCGCCGGCTGGATGGTAACGGTTCGTGTCGTCCACGCCGTATCCTGCGACAAGCGCAGCGAGACGCTTACCGTGAGCGGCTGGCTCGAGCACAGCGCCGGATTCTGCTCGCCCGCTGCATTGGTCCACGAGTCGATGCGGAGATATGGAAACGTGGCGAACTCATCCTTGGTGCAGGCAAGATAGTAGAGGCCCTTGTCGTCACTCCAGTGGACATCCATGGCGCAAAACAGCGTCCAGGCGTCGAGCATCTGCCCATCGTAGATTGCATCCTCCATGGGTGAAATCTGCACCTCATGGGGATCGATCAATCCATTTGCACCGTTAAACTGCGTAAAGAACGTTGTGTCTCCCATGGGGGCACCCTTTTGAGGCGTGGGGTCCGCAAGAAGATACTTGTAGGAATTGGCCGTCGAGGTGGCCGAGCCGCCACTACCGCCGTTACCGCCCGAACCGTTTCCGCCCGCACCGCCGACGGCATTGCCGCCAGATGCTCCGCCCGCATTGATAACGGGAACGTTTTGCCCGCCTCCCGAGCCGCCAGCGCCGCCCGCGCCGCTGCCCGAACCACCCGCAACTCCTACGCCCGTTCCATCGGCGCTGCCGGTAACGTTGTAGGCGGTCGTGCCGCTTTGCCCCGTCAGATTTACCTGTCCCTGCGCATTATCGAGCCGCGCCTGCTGCTCACGTGCGCTCGTGTCCCGGCTGTCGCTATCCTCGTCATGACGATTTGCCTCGGCATCCGTCGAGAGCGGACTGATCCGATACGCCTCGCCGGACTCCGCGTCACCGTGACTGTATGCAGCGATATACCCCGAAGGATCGAAGCTCAGATTACTCTGAGCCAACTCAAAGGCGACCGCGCCAAATACGCCGACCGCAGCAACCGAAACCGCCGCTGCCACAACGCGCGTTGCAGCCAAAGGCTTGGCGCGATACATATTTTTAGCGGCATGCTGAACGCGCGCGGACGCATTCCGCGGGCCTTTTAATTTGGCCGACGCCGCGTTCTTGTGCGAAGCCATATGTTGAGGATATTTAGAAAACACGTAGACCTACTCCCTCTACAACGCGTGCAGCATGTAGCGGCGGAAGCGTTCAATAACAGTTTGCGGAACCGGCATGCTCCGATGCAGGCGTTCGGTAAAACGACGGAGCGTGCGCAACTCGTTTGGCTTAAGCTGGCGCCCACCAAACGCATAGGCTTGATGGAGTTGAATCGCTCGGCGGTATTCCCACGGGTCGATCTGGGGGAACACCGCGGCAAAGGTGTCCAGGCAATCGAGCGGCTTGGTCTCGTCAAAGGCGTCGAGACCGCTTTGGTTCATCACAAGGGCAAGATAGCCGTAGAGCGCCGGCACGCATATATCCTGCTCATCGCTCTCGATAGCCCGCGTGCGCCGAGCGCGCAAGACAAACCTGCGAACAAGCAGAGCGAGCAGGGCGGCAATCGCCGCGCCGGCCAGACCGACCCCAACTTTGGCCACAACGGGGATGTTATACATTACCGGCACATCCTCGCGATGCTTATCCTCGGCCTGTCCTGCAACCGAGCCCGCATCGAGCGTCTTATCGTTGGCGCCGTTGCTCCATGCCTCGCCCACATCGATAATCTTATCGGCATCGAGCGTCTGGCTATAGTATCCAGGGGTGACCTCCACGGGCATCCATCCCTGACCGTCAAGGTAGATCTCGGTCCACGCGTGCGCATCGGCAGCCGTCAAGTTGAGCGCCACGCCTGCCCCAACAGCAGCGGCCAGCTGATCATCTGCTGCCTGATAGCCCTCGACATAGCGCGCTGGAATTCCCTGATATCGAAACGCGAGCGTCGCCGCCGTGGCAAAGTAGGCAGAGTTGCCCTCGTGCGCCGTGCCCAAGAACCACGCGACAAACGACGTCGCCCCCGTATAGGTTGGCGGGTTATCCGTCTGCCCCGCAAGCGAAGCCAACATCGTGCGCACGCGACTGATCACGGCTGTATCCGAAACATTCGCCCCAGCATCCCAGCTGTCGCTCGAGAACAGGTATGTATTAACGGCGTCCCGCTCCTCTTCGGGAACGTCCAGGTACTTATCGCGAACGAAAGCGGCGTATACCCGCTCGCTTTTTGCATAGTCGCTCTTGGAGGACGCCAGCCAGCTCGAATCTGCAATGACGTCATCTGATGGCACGTTATCGACGGTCACACTGTATGTTTTGGACGGCAAAAGGTCCATGCTTAGCATCGTCGAGCCCGTCAACATTGCGTCGGCACCGCTCAGCGAGCGCAGTGTATAGGGAGCATAGGTGTATCTGCGGTTGGCGCCCGAGGCATTGACTGAAATCTCAACCGCCTCGACAGGCTCGCCACCCTCGCGCTCGGCCTCGGCGTCAAACGCGGCGCGCTGCTCGGCTACCGTCAAACCGTTCTGACGCAGCCATTCACGCATGCCGGACCATTCGCCCTCGTAGGACATCCAGTCGCCGCGCCCCCAAGACATGCCATCAAACGTCGTGCCCACAAAACCCTTCATGAGCAGGTCGTCGCCGAGCGTCTTGCTGGCGGCAAGCGACAGCGTCGTGGACTCGCCTTCGTTCATGTCCGCCGCTTGCGAAAGGTCGCCCTCGGGCAGCGAATCGTCCCCAAATCGAACGCCCTGGACTGCTCTGAAGGCAGACGCCGACAGGGCGGACAACGCGGGAAGAGGTTGTACAAGGGCAACGGTCAGTGCAAAGAGAACGCCGCATGCAACGCACAGGCCGCCAAGACCAAATAGAACCTGGGGCAAACCTACCGTAGAGCCCCGCAACTCGTCAGCACGGCACTGGACAAGCCAGCCCGCAACGCCCAGCGTCATAGACATCGCAGAATCACCAAGCTGCAGCGCCATGGAAGCCGAGCCGCAGATAACGATGATTAAGAGCGTGGGCCACGAAACGCTCAAGTTGGCAAAAAGCCAGGCGAGTGAGCCGGCAAACATGCCGGCGAGCACCGCCAGCGACACGGCTTCACACAGCAGACCGGCGTCTGCCACCAATGGAATATACAGTTCACAGATCGAGTTGACGCGAGCGATAACGGTATTGACGCACGCATAGAAGCCCCAGCGTGCCGAAGGAATCAAGAGCGCGCATAAAAGCGCTACGGACGCCGCAGCCAAGGCAATCCAGAGGGGAGCCTTTTTCGAAGCCATCAAAACGCCCAAAGCGCCCAGCGCAACGGCCACGCCAACGGCAACGGCCAGCATTATCCCCATGTACGTTGCGCTCAGGCACCGAGCAATTGTGCAGCAGAAGCCCGCAGACAATAAAACCGCGGGAGCCACCGACAGGAACATAGCAACAACGCGACCATTCGAAGCGATGCGCTCCGTCGAGGTAAGAGTCACAAAGTTCATCTTAGAGCTCCAGACTCTTGATACGGGCCGAATCACTCGATACCGGGCAATGCGTGATGATGTAGTTGGCTCCGCGCTCGATGCTATACGACTCGACCGAATCCGACACATGGAGTACCGATAGATCGGTCAGACGGCCTATCTCGATATAGGCCTGTTCATCGACGCCCACCGTTACCAGCACCGTTTTGCCAATGCCCTTTGCTGCCACGAGCTTGGCATAGTGCTCGTGCGATGTTGGATAGGCAGGGCCAAGCGGCGTTGCCGTCAAAGCATCAAGCATCCTATTGAACCCACGTCGGTCATCAACGGGATAGACAGCCAAAGAGCCTTCGGGGGCAGCCACGACCACATGATGGTATCCCTGACGCATAAGTGCCAGCGATATCGATGCGGTAAAACCCAGCACCGCAGAAAGAACCTCAGCGTGGCTTGCGTGCTCAAAATCGCACGCAAACGCACCAAACAAGATGGCAATAGCGTGGTCTTGTGGGCGCGAAGCCTCGCGCACCAGCATGTCGTCAAAACGCGTCGACAGCTTCCAGTGAATCGACTTAACGGCATCACCCTCGTGATAGGGCCTTATGTCAAAGACCTCGGAGGCATCTTGGCCGCTTCGATGGGGATCGTAGCTCGTGCCCTCAAGACCGGCAGAAGCACTTTGGTTAGGAACAACCTGGATGTCGAGCACCTCGGGATAGACCGTAAACAACCCATGAAAGTCTGCATTCTCGAGGGCAAGCGACGTAAAGCCCATCTCATCGACCAGGCGCGCGGTGTCAAGGGTAATCGTGTGCGCACCGCAGACGGTCGAATCGAGCTCCAGCTCAAACAAAGCGGGCCTGCCCGTCGCCGGGGCAAGACTTACGGGATAGACTGTCCGCGCTCCCGTCAGCTGGTTATAAACCGAAAACGACAGCTCCATACGACCGCGAAACATAAGCGGGCGATCCAGTGTGATGCGCAATACAAGAGGCGCGTTTACAACACACGACCGAGGAAGCTCAAAGC
Source organism: uncultured Collinsella sp. (assembly GCA_900553935.1). Taxonomy (GTDB): domain Bacteria; phylum Actinomycetota; class Coriobacteriia; order Coriobacteriales; family Coriobacteriaceae; genus Collinsella. The sequence goes on along the minus strand of USFK01000012.1, from coordinate 3,029 downwards.
TAAGCTTAAGCAAGGCAACGCTCGAACGGCACGCCGCCACCGTAATCACGGGCATGGCGATCAACGCCGCGGCAGCAGCAAGCGCAGCCGCATTGGCGGTAAACACGAACGTGGCGAGCAGGAGCGCGACGGACACGATATAGGTAATCTTGTTGGCAATCATGGGCGTAACGTAGGACGCAAAAGGTAAACGATCCGCTACGAGCGGCCGCGAACCTGACCCATAGACGGGGCGGGAACGGCAGCGAGGATGCGGTCGAGGACGTCGGCGGCGCCAATCGATTCAATACGGGCCTGGGGGCGCAAAACGAGACGGTGGGCGCAAACAGCCTTAAATACCTCGCGCACGTCCTCGGGCACCACATAGTCGCGCTCGCGAATCAAAGCGCAGGCGCGCGCCATACGCGTGAGCGCGATAATGCCGCGGGGGCTCACACCCAGCTCAACAAGACCGTCATTACGGGTCTCCTCGCACAGGCGGACGATATAATCCAGCACCGTGTCGGCAACCTGTACATTGCCCAGGTAGTTTTGGATATCGAGCAGATCATCGCAGGCAACCATGGGCTTAATGTCGTCGAGCGGGTTGGCATAGCGACGTGCCTTGAGGATATCGATCTGGTCCTGGCGCGACGGATAGCCAACGGACAGACGAACCATAAAGCGATCGAGCTGGCTATCGGGCAGCGGTTGCGTGCCCGCCGAGCCCACCGGGTTCTCGGTTGCGATACACACAAAGGGACGCGGGACCTGATGCGTCTGCCCGTCGATAGTCACCGCGCGCTCTTCCATAACCTCGAGCAGGGCCGACTGCGTCTTAGCGCTGGTACGGTTAATCTCGTCGCCCAGCAGCATGTTGCAGTTGACGGCGCCCCACACAAAGCGAAACGTACCGGAGTCGCGGTCGAACATCGTAAAGCCCGTAATGTCCGAGGGCAGCGTATCGGGCGTAAATTGCACACGCTTAAAGTCCAGACCCAGCGCGCGCGAAAGCGCCAGGGCCAGCGTCGTCTTGCCGGTACCGGGCACATCCTCTAACAGGATATGACCGCCAGCGTAGATAGCCATGAGGGCCTTCTCAATCACATCGTGCTTGCCCAGCAGGGCGCGGCTCACTTCGTTGATGATGCTGTTTGACTGTTCGACGATCACAGTTGCTCATTTCCTCGGTACGCTGCCTCGGCCGTCGCGGCCGCCAGCTGTGCTTTCAAAACGTTCAGATCAATGGGCTTGCCCACATGTCCGTTCATGCCCACACTGCGCGAGCGCTCAACGTCCTCGGTGTAGTCATTGGCAGAAAGCGCAATGATGGGAATGGCGCCGGCATCCTCATGATTAAGTCCTCGTATCTGCTCGGCCGCTTCCCAGCCGTTGAGCACGGGCATCTGAATATCCATGAGGATCGCATCGTACGTGCCCGTGGGCATGCTCTGAAATCGCTCAACGACCGCCTGGCCGTTTTCGGCACGATCGACCGCCGCGCCTCGTCTTGCCAGCAACTCAATCACGATCATGGCATTGATTTCGTTATCCTCGGCCAACAGGAATCGCTTGCCCTCAAACTGATAGGTAAACGACGAGTCGATGGAATCGCGCGCCGTCTCGAGGGTCTGCTCCTTACGTTTAAGGTCCTCGATCTGCTCCGGCGTGGCCAGTCGCAGTGGAATGTAGGCCGAAAACGTTGAGCCGCGACCGGGCTCGGTATCGACGACGATCTCGCCGTTCATCAGCTCGACGAGTGCACCCGTAATGGCCATGCCCAGGCCCGTTCCGCCGTAGCGGCGCGCGATGGTGCGATCCTCTTGCTCAAACGGCTTAAAGATCTTGCTGACGTAGCGCGGGTCCATGCCCTTGCCCGTATCGCGCACGCGCAGCATATAGCTCACGCCGCCGTCTGCCTGGTACATCTCGCGCAGAGTCACGGTAACGCTGCCGCCCTGCTCGGTAAACTTGACCGCATTGGAGATAAAGTTGATGACGATCTGCGACAGGCGCATGCGGTCGCCCACGACAAAAACGTTTTCGCAGTCCTCCAGATTGACCGAGTACGTAAGCCCTTTGTCGGCTGCCTGCGAGCTAAACATGCGCTCGATCTCATCGACAAACAGACGCATATCAAACGGCGCATCGTCAAGGCGCACGCGCCCGCTGTTGAGGCGGCTCATATCGAGCATATCGTTGATAAGCGAAAGCAAGTAGGCCGAAAGCTGCGAGGCGCGAGACAAGTCGTCCATCAGGCGAGGCTCATCTGCATGATGCTCGCGGGCAAGCGAAATCATGCCCTCGATGCCATTGAGCGGCGTGCGAATCTCGTGGCTCATCTGGTTCATATAGTCCGTGCGCACGTTGGCGGTCTCGACGGCGCGATCGCGCTCGGACTCCACTTTGGCGATACGCTCGTTTTCGGTCGTCACATCGACTGCAGAAACCAGGTACTGCGTGCCGTCTTGAATGAGCGCAATCGTAAACCTAATGCTGAGCTGCGTTTTTTCTCCATGGAGCGCATGGTAGGAGCACAGAAGGTTCAGCGGAGTCGCGTGGTCCCAGTCCCTCACCTGTCGCTGTATGCGAACACGGTCGCTATCGGGAATAAAACGGTACAGCGTCTCGATGTCGTCGCCAATACGCTCGGGCGATACGCCAAAGACGCGTTCAAAATTTGGGGTGATATAGAGCGGAAGACAGTCGCTGGCACGCAAGACCAGCGCAACGTTGGGCCCTTGCTGCGCAAGCGCCTCTTCAAAAAGTCGACGCGCTCGGTCCGCGTCGCGCTTCTCGTGTGAACCGAACAGCCCCAATATGCCCCCTTTTCATATTTCGGGGTTTAGTCTACCAGCTCAAAGGCACTTTACAGAGATAATACCCAGCTAAAGTTAGCAATTAATGATGCAAAACGCGCCCGAGGCAACCTTGCCATCGGGCGCGTTTTGTTATTCAGGCCAGATAAACTGGGTGCGGCCGGCCTCGCCGCCATCGATCAGCAGGCTCTGCCCGGTCATAAACCGGTTGGTCACGCCCACAAAGTAGAT